>JAYTNA010000538.1:0-2064 GCA_043748865.1 Saprospiraceae bacterium | reverse complement strand
GAAGTGGATTTGAACACCATGTTTTTATCGCTCACCGGTGAATTAGTTTCAGAGACAAAAGCCACTGAAAATTATAATACCTTTAAACGCACAAGTTGGGAAATTCTCGGTTTCGATCCGGAAATTTCTGAACAAGATTTCATGAATAAATCAACACAGGAGTTGACGCATGAATTTCAAGAACAGTTTTACCAATTTTATCACGAAAAATCGCAACGCGTTATCAATCAGTTGTTACCGGTGTGTCGTGAAGTTTATAAAAATGAAGGACATCGTTATGCGCGTATCGCCGTTCCATATACCGACGGTCGAACTCGCGCTTTAAATATCGCTGCCGAATTAAAAGAGGCAGTTGCTACAGAAGGTAAATCTATTTGGAAAGATATCGAAAAAGCGGTGACACTCGCCATCATTGATGATGAATGGAAAGAACATTTGCGCAATATGGATGAACTCAAAGAATCTGTACAAGGTGCAAGTTTCGAACAAAAAGATCCTTTGGTAATTTATAAAGTAGAAGCTTACAATCAATTTGAAATTTTCATCGGGCGCATCAATCGTTTGGTAACGAGTTATTTATCAAAAGGCTTGTTGCTTACGGTTCAAGAAGATACAGTTGTACCCGCACGTCAGCAACAACAAAGACCAAAACAATTGGTAACAAATATTGACGCTGAACGCGCTGATGAAGAACGTCGTGCTATGCGTGAAGCTGCTGCTTCTGCCGGTGGTCGTTCATCATCGCTACCTGTTGCTCCTGTCATAAATGCACAACCCAAAGTTGGACGCAATGAACCGTGTCCATGCGGTAGCGGTAAAAAATTTAAAAATTGTCACGGCGCATAGTGGATAGTTGAGTAACAAAAAAATAAAAAATCCCGAATTTTCTTAACGAAAATTCGGGATTTTTTTCATTCATAAAAAAGTTGCACGAAGAAAAATTTCTTCGCGCGACTTTTGTTTTTAATTGACTGTCAATTGTCAACTATTCCGTCACCACCATGCGTTTTGTTGCCGAATTATCTTGTGTATCTAAACGGTATTGAAAAATACCGCTTGCATGCAATTCCGATTTCGTGATAATTACCTCGTTGTAACCCGTTTGTCCGTCTATAATTTTTCTATACACCACTTGACCCGCCATGTTCACTATCGTTAAACGCGCCGTTTGTTCACGCGGTAACAAGAATACGATGCTTGTCGAATTATCCGTCGGATTGGGTACGTTTTGAAGAAGTGCAAAATTTGCGTTCGATACGACGTGAGGTACTTTTTCGCCGGATTGTACCGCGAGCGTTGCGGGTGTTACGGTAATATCGGATGTGCGCACATAAAAACTGCACGACGATTTATTGCCGCAAGCGTCTGTGGCGACATATTCCTCGTAAGTCAAAGAATTGACGGGAAAAGGATAGCCGGCGTAATAACCCGATGTGCGTTGTACATTGATGTCCCTGTTCGACAAATTGCAATAACCCGCAACGGAAGAAAACATATCGCGTTCGTTCCAAGTGACGACCGTTCCGTATTTATCCGTCGAAACGACATATATATTCGTCGGACATTTGGTTGCGATTGCCGGCGAATAATAATCGCCGCGACATTTACTGCCTTTTACTGTAACAGTGAAAGAACAATTAGATGTATTATTCGACGGATCCGTTGCAGTGTAAGTTATGGTTGAAGTACCCCCTGAGAACGTTGAGCCACTTGCCAATCCACCCGTTTGTGAAACGGTTGCTGAACAGTCGTCTGTCGCTGTCGCTGGGCTGAATGATACAGAAGCACTGCATACGCCCTGATCAGCATTTTTAATGATATTAGCCGGGCAACTAATGGTTGGGGGAGTAACATCTTTAACAACTATAACAGCCAATGCTGCTGACGGGTCATTGCTGTAATTAATTGTGTTGCATTGATAATCCAGCGTATTATACATTGTGATATAATAAACACCCGGTGTACTTGGTGCAGTAAAAGTTGTATTAAAATTTTGACTTCTACTAGGGCGTATACCTTTCAGACACGATATTGCTGTTGTAGTGCCACCCACGCCAACCTGAT
>JAYTNA010000537.1:0-2379 GCA_043748865.1 Saprospiraceae bacterium | reverse complement strand
TAACGCCGCTCAAAATTTTTTGTGAAACAACCGCGAAAGCGGTTGAATACGAATAGCCCGATATGAAATGTCGGGTAAAATGAAAGCGTTTTTTGCAACCGCGAAAGCGGTTGAATTTATGTACGTTTAATTTGACGACACAAATTCAACCGCTTTCGCGGTTGCAAAATTTATTTGTATTGTTCCCCGCGCTTCGCGCAGGGCTATTCGTATTGAACCGCCTTCGCGGTTCTTTAATTCTAAACATATATGCTTGAGTCATTTCGCGGAAAAAGTAACTTGAGTAGTAATAAATTATGCTTACGACGCAATTATTTTTTTTGTAACTTTGCAAAAAAAATAATTATCATGAAGTTCGTAGATATAAAAAACGACATTGCTTTTCGGAAAATATTCGGGAATGAAAAGCAACCCATTTGTCTGATTTCTTTTTTAAACGCTGTTTTGGAATTGGAAGGAGCCAATAGGGTTGCCAAAGTAAACATTTTGAATCCTTATTTACTGCCGCGTATCGTCGGCGAAAAAGCAAGTATTATTGATGTGCGTGCCACAGACGAAAGCGGGAGACAATTTGTTATAGAAATGCAAGTGGCAGATAAAAAAGGTTTTGATAAACGTGTGCAGTACTATACTTCAAAAGATTACTCGATGCAAATTGATAAAGGAGAAGATTATCCTTTATTGAAACCGACTTATTTCATAGGCATCTTGAATTTTAATTTTGGTGTCGGTAAAAATTATCATTCAAAACATTTGATTATTGAGCAAGAAACAGGAAACAACCTGCTGAGTGATATTAAGTTTGCGTTTATTCAGCTTACAAAATTCAATAAAAAAGAAAAACAACTCAAAACACCCATTGATAAATGGACTTATTTTATTAAAAATGCTAAAGACTTAGAATTAATACCGGAAAATACGGATGACAAAGGACTTAAAGAAGCCTATCAAGAAGCCGACAAACACAATTGGAAGAAAGAAGAACTCATGGCTTATGATAGTGCAAGTATGCGAGAAGCCGACTTTGTGCAGGAATCTATAAAAGCAAGAGAGCTTGGCAGAGAGCTTGGCAGAGAAGAAGGCAGAGAAGAAGGCAGAGAAGAAGGCAGAGAAGAAGGCAGAGAAGAAGGCAGAGAAGAAGGCAGAGAAGAAGGCAGAGAAGAAGGTAAAG
Organism: Saprospiraceae bacterium; assembly: GCA_043748865.1. Lineage (GTDB taxonomy): Bacteria > Bacteroidota > Bacteroidia > Chitinophagales > Saprospiraceae > JAAFJT01. The sequence goes on along the minus strand of JAYTNA010000537.1, from coordinate 1,208 downwards.
AAGAAGGCAAAGAAGAAGGTAAAAAAGAAGCAGTGAAAGAGGCAGTGATAAGTTTTTTTAAAAACGATGTACCTATATCAATTATTTCAAAGTCACTAAATCTTACGACAGAAGAAGTCACCGAAATTATATCAAACCAAAAATAAGTTTATTTTAATTCACCTGAGGTCATTAAAATGAAATCGCTCTTTATAAATCCGTTTACGGATTTCGGTTTTAAAAAATTATTCGGAGAAGAAGCCGGTATTGAAGCATTTGAAAAAGCAGAGCTTGCCAATTACAGTAAAAAAGAATTGGATAGTTATAACGAGAGTCTGAAAATATACCGCGATTTGAAAAATGTTGTTGATTACGCTTTTGTTGAAGGAAAAATGGAAAGGAATATCGAAATAGCGATAGCAGCGAAAAAAATGGGAATACCCACTAAAGATGTTTCCAAACTGACAGGACTCAGCGAAGAAGAAATTGAAAAACTTTAAATGGGTATGAGGTATTTGGTATTAGGTATGAGCCGAATTCAGATACCTCACACCCAATACTCAATTCACCAACCTTATAACCCAAATGCGCCTACTCTTCTACGGCTTAAACTATCATCCGGAATTAACGGGCATAGGAAAATATACAGGTGAGGCGTGTGAATGGTTAGCGGCACAAGGGCATGAAGTAGAAATGATTACTACCCCACCCTACTATCCCGCATGGAAAATCAGAAAGGATTACAAGGGTAAAGGTTGGCAGACTGAATTCATCAACGGAGTTAAAGTGCACCGTTGTCCTTTTTACATTCCCGAAAAAGTGACAGCCGTTAAACGCATTTTAATGGAGATGACTTTTATCACGTCTTCAATGGTTTATTGGCTGCCGAAATTTTTTTCAAAAAAATTCGATGTCGTTGTTTGTGTGGTGCATCCTTTTCAGTTGGGTATTCTGCCGCTTTTGTATCGCAAATTAAGAGGAAGCCCTTTTATTTATCATGTACAAGATTTGCAGGTGGATATTGCCGATGAAATGGGTATGATTAAAAATAAAAAGTTGCTAAGTATTTTGTATAAAATTGAGAAATATGTCATGAATAACGCCGCAGTTGTTTCATCTATCAGCGACGGTATGCTCAATAAAATCAGAGGCAAGCAACTTAAACGCGATAATACGTATTTGTTTCCGAATTGGGTGGATACAAAATTTATTAAACCACACTGTAAACA
>JAYTNA010000536.1:0-4017 GCA_043748865.1 Saprospiraceae bacterium | reverse complement strand
CAGCGGCTTTCGATCCGGTATATAGCTCAACAGCAAAACTCGACTCGAAAAATTTAGATGCGAAAGGGCAACGCAAACTTTTACGCACCTTGTTTGAAAAAGTAAAACATCAGGATTTGCCGGAAAATTTACCGCCGGATATTGTTTCTAAATTCGTTTTGATGTCGCGATACGATTCGCTTTATAAAATTCATTTTCCGGAAAATATTCAAGAATCGGAAAAAGCTATTCGGCGACAAAAATTTGAAGAATTATTTTTTCTTCAATTAAAATTATTACAACAAAAAATTACGCGCAAGTCACTCGTTCGCGGCAATATTTTTGAAAAAATTGGCGAAAATTTTAATAATTTTTTCAGTAAAATTTTACCGTTTGCACTCACCAGTGCGCAAAAGCGCGTGATAAAAGAAATTCGCAGAGATGTATCGGTCGGTAAACAAATGAATCGTTTGGTGCAAGGTGATGTCGGTTCGGGTAAAACAGTTGTCGCTTTTTTTTCAATGTTGATGGCACTCGACAACGATTTCCAAGCGATGATGATGGCTCCGACAGAAATTTTAGCACAACAACATTACGAAGGACTTTCCAAATATTGTGAGCAACTCGGCATCACGATTGATTTTTTGAGCGGTTCGATTAAAGGAAAAAAACGCAATGCAGTATTAGAAAAATTAATTTCCGGTGAGACGCAAATACTCATCGGCACGCACGCTATTTTTGAAGATTGGGTACAATTTAAAAATCTCGGTATCGCTATTACAGACGAACAACACCGGTTCGGCGTAGAGCAACGCGGAAGACTTTGGAAAAAAAATCCGACAGCACCGCCGCATATTCTCGTGATGTCGGCAACGCCAATTCCGCGTACATTGGCAATGACTTTGTACGGCGATTTAGATGTTTCTATCATTGATGAATTGCCGGTGGGTAGAAAGCCGATTCAAACAGTACATTATACAGAAAATCACAGATTGAAAGTGATTGGTTTCATACGCGAACAAATACTACTCGGCAGACAAATTTATGTGGTGTATCCGTTGATAGAAGAAAATGAAAAAATAGATTTAACACCACTTACTGAAGGATTTGAATCTTTGAGCCGCGATTTTCCGACGCCCGAATTTCAAATTGCAATGGTACATGGTAAGTTACCGTCGAAGGAAAAAGATTTTGAAATGCAGCGTTTTGTGAAACGCGAAGCACAAATTCTTTTGGCAACGACGGTGATTGAAGTGGGCGTGAATGTACCAAATGCAAGCGTTATGGTAATAGAACACGCCGAGCGTTTCGGATTGTCGCAATTGCATCAGTTGCGCGGTCGCGTCGGTCGCGGCGCGGAGCAATCGTATTGTATTTTGATGACCGGTTTTAAACTTTCACGCGAAGGACGCGAGCGTATTCAAACAATGGTGCGCACAACCGACGGTTTTGAAATTGCTGAAGTGGATTTGCGTTTGCGTGGTCCCGGCGATATTGAAGGAACAACGCAAAGCGGCATTTTGAATTTACGCATTGCAGACTTAGCCAAAGACGGAAAAATTTTACAAGCAGCGCGTGATACCGCTCAAGAAATTTTATCGCTTGACCCAAATCTTGAACAACCACACCATCAAACTTTGAAAAAATATTTAGAGGAACACAATAAAAATGTACGTGTTTGGGCGAAGATTTCTTAGAAAATGCCTTTTGAAGTTTTAATTTACGTTAAATAAATTTTATTTAAGTCATTTTTTTAGAAATTCACCGGAATTGGTAAGATGCTCCAAAAAAAAATCTACCAAATTTGTGTCGTAACTATTATATGAGACCAAATGTGCTTTATCCTGTTTGACAGACAACATACAACCATGATACAAAAATAAATTAACCCGATACTATTTTATTGCATCTCTTGAAATTTTAAGATTAAAATAGGCTTATCAGACCAAATTGAATAATTACCGGAACGAAAAGAAAACAAACATCCCTATCACCTACCTACTTTTTAGGTTTCTAAAATACTTCTTATGAAATTATTAATTGTTGAAGATGAATCCCTTACCGTTCAAGAATTAAAAAATCTGTTACACCATACGGATTATAAATCCTTTTTTTTAGTATCAAAATCGAATAAACTTATCCCGATTGACATTAGTGAAGTCGCTTTTTTTTATATTAAAAACGAATTAATAATGCTCTATACCAATAAAGGCGAAAGCTATCTGACAAATTATTCACTTAACAAACTTGAGGTGGAAATTAATCCACATGATTTTTATCGCGCCAATCGTCAGTTTCTTATCAATCGGCATATTGTAAAAGAAGTTGAACGATATTTTGCACGAAAATTATCCATCAAGTGTCATATCGCTGTACCTGAGCGCATCATTGTAAGTAAGGCAAAATCTTCCGATTTTAAAAAATGGTTGGAATGCAGACGCTCAGTTTAAGTAATGATGAATGATGAATTTATCATTAGATTCATCATTTATCATTCGTCATTATTTACTTAATATTTTTCAAGTTTTCGGTACAGTACTTTTGAATTTATTCGGTTTTATATTTTGTCCTATTGAACCATTATTTTGTCAGCTTAAACTTCAATTATGTCCGTTTCACCGATAGTTATATTTTTAATGTGCTCATTTACCTCTCAAATTTGCTTATCAATTAGTTCAGAAATGAATTAATGATTTTGTTTTTAGCAAGTTCTTTTTTAACAACTTAAAATTTTAATCAAATGAAAAGCTCAATGTCCTTTTTAGTAGTATTTATGATTCTCGGTTTCGCCGCTAATGCTCAAACTGATGATGTATCTAACAAAAACGTTTTAGCGGTTAACGACAAAGTTAAAGTCTCCTACGTAGGAGATATATTCGAGATTAAACCGATAAAATCGGAAGACAAAACCGGCTCGGCTAAACTCGGAAAAAATGAAGCCACTTACGCCACTCACAAACAGTTTCTTAGTGATTTTGGTAAACTTAAAGTAACCAAATCGAAAAGAATAAATCGTCTCGAAGTCATTACCTTTTTAAACAAAGAAGGTGCTGCTGTTAACGCTTACTATGACACTGATGCGCAATTAATCGGTACTGCAACTGCAAAAGTTTTTGAAAATTTACCGTATAATGCACAAGCTGCTATAAATAAAAAGTACGCGGATTACAAAATAGTTAACATCATCTTTTTTGAATCCAATCTTCAATTCACAGATACCGACAATTACTTTGTTCAATTGGAAAAAGAAAACGCAAAGAATATAATTGTCAAAGTTGATCAAAGTGGTAATGTAGATTTTTTTAAATTTATAAAATGATAAGCGTATTTCTTCAACACAGTTTGGATGATGAATTTTGAAAATGGTTGTTTTCTAATCGAAAACGACCATTTTTTTTGATTAAGCAGTAGAAAGAAATAAGTTTTGCCGGTAGAACTTATTTCTTTCTCATTCCTATTATGGTTCACCAAAAAATTATTGCCCTCAAATTTTGCTAATTTCCAAAATTTCGGAAATCTATATCAAGGAGCCAACAACGGTTATTAAATAACATATTAAAAACCCGACAAAAATTTACAAAAAATCACCGGAAAGCATTAATTTTGTAGCGGGAAGCAATAAAAATATTAAAAGATAATTATTGTTATTCCCTTCCGAAAAAATTAATTAATAATTATAAATCAGTAAAAAATCATGTTTAAACCTTATCAAGCTAATTTATTGAACGCCGTCATTCTTGTCGCCATGGGATTATGGGGATTTTTTGAAAAAAGCGCACCGACTGCACTTATTCCTGTTTTTGTCGGCGCGATACTTTGGATTTATACCGCCGACCTCAAAGATGGCAATAAAAATGTGGCACACGGACTAGTCTTGCTTACTTTGCTCATGTTGTTAGGTACTTTCATGCAGTTACGCAGAGAATTAGGGAATGAAGATTTGTCAGGTATATTTCGTTCAGTGATCATGCTTTGTTCTTGTGCTATGGCTTTGTATTTTTTTATTCAAAGTTTTATAACGGCGCGTAAAAACAGAGT
>JAYTNA010000535.1:0-2141 GCA_043748865.1 Saprospiraceae bacterium | reverse complement strand
TGCAAGTGATTCAGAAGCGACGCAAACTTTGGTGCGCCTCAACTACAAACAGCCGGTAGATGAAGAAAAGACACTCAAAGATTTTCGCCAAAGTTACGTCATCAGTTTATACAATAAAATGTTGAACAATCGTTTCAGTGAATTAATTAAACGCGGCGGCACACCTTTAGCTTTTGCGGGTGCAAATTACGGAAGTTTTGTACGCACCAAAAATTCATTTTCATCCGTAGCTTTAGTCAGTGAAAAAAATATTGAAGAAGGAGTAAAACTACTTTTAATCGAAAATGAGCGCGTTAATCGCTACGGATTTACGCAACGCGAATTGGATTTACAAAAACCTGCACTTTTGAAAAACTATGAAACGAGTTATAAAGAACGCGATAAAACGGAATCGCGCGATATCATAGGTGAAATAGTGCGCAACTTTTTGGAAAAAGAGCCGATGCCGGGAGCAACATACGAATACGAATTTGCCAAACAAGTTTTACCGACTATTACTTTAGCAGAAGTAAATGCTTTAACAAAAAAATTCTTGGCAAATCCGCTTGAGAATGGTGCTTGTGTGATTCAAGCACCGATAAAACCGAGTTTGACTTTACCGAGCGAAGATAAAATTCGTTCTATTTTCAACGATGTTCAGAAATTAAAAATAGATCCGATTGAAGATAATGCTGTGACGGTTCCGCTCATGGCAACGATGCCGAAAGCCGGAAAAATTACAAAAGAAAAAATGAATCCGGACTACAATTATAAAGAATGGACACTTTCAAACGGTGTGCGCGTTATTTATAAAAAAACGGATTTTAAAAACGACGAGATATTGATGAATGCTTACAGTCCGGGCGGATATTCTTTATATCCCGTTGAAGATGAAGATGCAGGTAGTTTGAGCGGTTTTATAGAAAGTCAATCGGGTCTCGGACAAATGGATAATATTGCTTTGCAACGTTACATGACCGGAAAAATCGCAACGGTGCGTCCGTATGTGAGCGAATTATTTGAAGGTATGAACGGCAGTGCATCGCCGGAATTTTTGGAAACGGAATTACAAATGGTGAATTTATTTTTCACAGGCGTGCGTAAAGATGAAAAAGCATTCAAGACAATGATGCAACAACAACGCGGCTTTTTGGAAAATGCTTCGAAAAGTCCGGAGCAAGCCTATCGCGATACTGTAACTGTTACATTGTACGATCACAATCCGCGTCGCAAACCTTTCAAAGTCGAAGATTTAGATAAAATAAAACTCGATCGCACTTACGAAATTTATAAAGATAGATTTAAAGACGCGAGCGATTTTACTTTTGTTTTTGTCGGCAATATTGATGAAGTTAAATTCAAACCGCTTGTTGAAACGTATCTCGGTAGTTTGCCGAATGCCAACCGCAAAGAAAATTGGAAAGATGTCGGTGTGCGTCCGGTAAAAGGTGAAGTAGCGCGTGATGTTTTTAAAGGTAAAGAACCGAAAAGTCAAGTGCAGTATATTTATACCGGTGCAATTGATTATTCGCGCAAAAATTTATTTAATCTGACCGCATTGAAACAATTACTGACGATAAAACTCCGTGAAAAAATTCGTGAAGATAAAGGCGGTACTTACGGTGTCGCCGTTAATTCAACGATGACAAAATATCCGGTGGGCAGTTATCAAATGACAGTAGGTTTCGGTTGCGCTCCGGAGCGTGTAGGCGAATTGAGTGCCGCCGCATTAACTGAAATTCAAAACGTGGTGGACAGTGCTTGCGATGAAAAGAATTTAATAAAAATTAAAGAAACTTTCAAACGCGAACGCGAAACGGATTTAAAAGACAACCGTTTTTGGTCGAGTTACATCACCGGCGTTTATCAAAATAATTTAGACATTAACGACTTAAAACGCTACGACGAATGGGTTGCCGGATTAAAAAGTGATGATTTAAAAACTTTCGCCAAACAGTTTTTGCGCAGCGGTAATGTCGCTCGTTTTATTTTGAAGCCGGAAGCGGCGGCTACACCTAAACCATAGTTTGGTGATTGGTTAATTGGTGATTGGTTAATTGGTTTAATTGTACGAACGACGGTGAGGTTTTGAACCTCACCGTCGTTATTATTTTTATTAAATAAATAAATTATAATTCCTAAGAAAAAATCATTTGCAAATC
>JAYTNA010000534.1:0-31461 GCA_043748865.1 Saprospiraceae bacterium | reverse complement strand
CGCACTTGGCCTGACATGAATAGTCCGGTGTTGGGAGATGGTAATTATCGCCCGAGAATTCAAACGGTTATTTATGAGGCAATGCGGAAATAATTTTTGATTTTGATCTTAAATGTTAAAAATTGAAAATCTTTTTTGAAAATAAAAAACGCGTGAAAAAATATTTTTTTCACGCGTTTTTTATTTTCAATCGAGAATCGAAAATGAATAAATATTTACAGTCAAAAATTTGCTTTACAAAAAACATTACTCTAATTTTGAATCTTAATTCAATGACAAATAGATAATTCATTCAACGCTTATTTTGTAACAAACGCGATTAACACTAAAGCGCGCATTCAACACCTAACATGAATCCCTACTTAAACATCCTAAGCCGACTGCTTGCAGTCTGTTTTTTTATTTTTTTGAGTTGTAAGAAAGCACCCGATCCAACTATTACTTTTATTATTAAATTCGATTCCATTCAAGACCGTTTGGATGCTAATGGGCAACCGACAACGGGTTCGACGGGTACTGCTCAAACGCCGGTGTTTAATAAAATCGGTACGAATTATTTTGAATTATCCGGCGATGAAAATGTTTTATTGGGTAAAGGCAAAGTATTAATGAGTACACCGGATATTTCCGTGCCGGGTGCGACCGATCCGGCGATTGATTTTTCACAATTGAAAATGTTATCTGACGGTGATGTTTTAGTCACGATGCCTATTAAAAATTTTCCGATCGGACAATATCAATATGCACGATTGTCAGTGCCTTACACCAATTTCGATGTCCAATTTAATTTGATAGATGTACCCTTTGCCGGCGATTTTTTAGATGAACGCGGTACGATTGCTGCGTTTTTAGGACAAAGTACTTATATCACAACTTATAAAGTGGCAGACAAAGAACAAGTGGTGAATAATGTCAAGAAAAAAGGGTTTTGGAGTTTCGAAACGAAATTAAGTCCCGGTTATGCGGCGTATAATGGTATTTATACCGGACAAATACCAGATAGTGTCATAACGGTTGTGAATCCAATTCAAAAAACTTCGCCAATACAGAAGGGTTCGAGTGTAATTACCGGCAAATTTATTTCTCCATTAACTATCACCGGTGCATAAACTCAAAATATAATGGTGACACTATCACTAAGTATTAATAAAAGTTTTGAATGGGTGGATAAACTTCGGAAAAATAAAAAATGGGATATTGCCGCACAAGCGAATACAGGTGCAACTGTTTATGAACCGCTTATTGATTTCGGTTTACGCGGTCTGCGCATTTCTTTTGAAAATAAATAGTTGCTAATGGTTAGTTATTAATGGTTAATTGTTAGTTGTAAATTTAAAAAAAAATCTTTTTTTTTTGAAATAAAAATGTGCAAAGAAAAAAAAATTAACAATTAACCATTAATAATTAACCATTAATAATATCTTTGTAACATACTTTTTCAATTTTCAAATATGAGGAACATTAACGGCAGAAAAAGCAGGACTGCCTTTGCTCTAATTTCTACATCATTTCTACTATTAGCGGTCTGTATTTTTTCAAAATGCAATTTATTCAATCGACCGGATAGAGGTAATTCTGTTACGATTCGATTGACTGCCGAACCGGAAAAACTTAATCCGTTACTCAGTGAAGACGGTAATACAGTGCAAGTAACTGCTAATATATTTATGGCTTTGCTCGATTTCGATGCAAAAACATTGGAACTTGTACCGCTTTTGGCAAAAAATCGCCCGACTGTTTCTGTTATTGATACCGGTGCGAATAAAGGCGGAGTCACTTACACTTATCAAATCAGAGACGAAGCTGCTTGGGATAATGGCACACCCGTTACTGCCGCCGATTATATTTTTACGATTAAAGCCGTGATGAATAAACAATCCGGCGCGAATAATTTTCGTTCAGGTCTTGATTTTATTAGAGATATAACCGTTGATGCCAAAAACCCGAAAAAATTTACCATCATTGCCGATAAAGCGTACATTCTTTCTGAAACTAACAGCGGTACTGTTCCGATTTTGCCGGAATATATTTATGATGCCGGTGGTTTATTGAAAAAATATTCGGTTGCCGAACTCTCTAAATCTATGCGCGATACATCGAGTGTGAAAGGTGAATTGGCGCAGTTTGCAACGCAATTTCAATCACCGAAATTTTCCCGCGATTCTTCGGGCGTGAACGGTTGCGGTGCTTATACTTTGGATGAATGGACGGACGGACAAAAATTAGTACTCAAAAAAAAGAAAAATTGGTGGGGGGATAGAACATCTCAAAAAATTCCTATTCTGACGAATTTACCGGAAAAAATAATTTTTAAACCGGTGAAAGATGAAGTAGCTGTGCTGTCTTTATTAAAAAATCAAGAATTAGATGTTGCGTCAAAAATATCGCCGAAAGCTTTTTTAGAATTACAAAAAAATGATTCTACGAAAGAGAATTACGCTTTTCTGAATCCACCGGCATTCTCAATTGCTTACATTGGTATTAATACAAAAGATCCAAAACTCACAGACAAACGGGTGCGTCGTGCTTTAACTTATTTAGCCGATCCTCAAACGTATATCACAAAAATTATGAACGGGTTTGCCGAACCGTGTGCCGGTCCATTTGTGCCGCAACGCCCGTATTACAACAAAAACGTAGATGCAGTGAGTACAAATATCGAACGCGCCAAAACACTTTTGAAGGATGCCGGTTGGATAAATACCAACGGCGACAGTACCGTTGATAAAGATGTTGCCGGTAAAAAAACGGAATTGGTTTTGCGTTATGTATATGCTTCACAAAATGTTTTAGCCAAAAATATCGGTTTATTGTTTCAAGAAAATGCCAAAAAAGCCGGTGTCGGTATCATACTGCAAGGTTTGGATGATAAAGTAGTCAAAGAAAATTTGAAAAAACGCGATTTCGATATGTTTTTAAGCAGTTCCGGATTTGCGCCCGGACTCGACGACCCGAAAGAAATATGGTCTTTATCAAGTAATACGCCCGACGGTGCGAATCGTTTTCAATTCGGTGATGCTCATTCGGAAGCACTCATTCAACAAATTCGCTCGGAATTGAATCCGGAAAAACGCAATCAACTATACGCAGATTTTCAAAAACTCATTGGCGATGAAGCACCGGCAATTTTCTTATTCGAACCGAAAGAACGTTTATTGATTCATAAAAGATTTATTCCGGAAACAACCGCCAAACGTCCGGGTTATGTTTTGGGTTTGTTCCGGCTTTCAACGAAGTAAGGTTTCTTGGTTTATTGGTGATTGGTTTCTGAATTAGAATTTTCAGAATTTCAAAATTTTCGAAATTTGTACTTTGTTTAAGAAATAATTTTATTTCTCACATTCAGTCAATTCCGGTAATTCTGAAAATTCTAATTCAGAAACCAATCACCAATAAACCAATCACCAATAAACCAATTAACCAATCATCAATGTGGTACTACATTTTAAAACGCATCCTTATTGCCATACCGACTTTACTTTTAATTTCGGTAGGTATTTTTGCGTTGAGTTGCTTGGTACCCGGCGATCCGATTGAACGCGAGTTGAATTCAGAGTTTGAAATAAAACCCGATGTGGCCGTTTCCGACGCACTTTATAAAATCAAAGCCCACGAACTGAATTACGATTTACCCGTTTTTTACGTCACGCTTTCTTCACTTGCTTATCCGGATACCCTTTATAAAATCATTCGGCGCGACCAACGCACGATGGTGGAAGATATGATTGCCGATTACGGTAATGCGGCTTCTGTGCTTAATTATCGCAACGCGATTTTATCCGAATTGGCGCAAAAAAATAGCGATACTGTCGGATTGAATACTTTGAAATTTTTGTTGGTAGAATCTGACCGTAAGCCGATGGCTTATCAAATAGATGGATTCAGAAAAAATAATACTTTTCCGGAAATTGTTGCCGCTTACGATAATTTAAAAAAATCCTCGAAACTTTATCTGTGTTATATCCCGACGTTTCATATTTACGGCATCAACAATCAATATCATCGTTGGCTCTCTAAATTTCTTTCAGGCGATTTCGGTAAAACACTGCGAGAAGGTATTCCGGTGACACAAAAACTTAAACAACCGTTTTTTCTGACTTTCACCCTGACATTTTTGTCATTATTATTGTGTATTCCGGTGGCGTTATTTGTAGGCTTTTATACGGCTGCGCACCATGAATCGAAATTAACGCAACGATTTATCAACGGCACAATGGCATTATATGCCACGCCTACTTTTTGGATTGCGACATTGGCTGTCCTTTTTTTAACCACGCCTCAATATCATCTCAAAATTTTTCCGTCGGTTGGCTTGCCGGATATTGATAAAGACGCGGAATTGTTTTCAAAAATGTTGGCGTATTTTCCGTATTTACTTTTACCGGTTTTGTGTATGAGTATTCACCCGATGGTGGTTTTAATTCGCCATTTTTACAATGCTTTGTTGAATACGCTGCACGAAGATTATATCCGCACTGCTCGTGCAAAAGGTTTAACGGTTTTGCAGGCTTTAGAAAATCATGCTTTGCGTGCCGCCTTGATGCCGTTTATCACTGTGGTCGGACAAATTATTCCTTCCGCTATCACCGGAACTTTCATTGTCGAATATATTTTCAATATTCCTGGTATGGGCAGAACCGCTTACGAAGCTTTGCTAGCGCGTGATTGGTCGGTCGCGTTTGCCATTTTTACTTGGAGTGCGGTGGTTTTGGTGGTCGTGAATTTAATTACCGATATTATTTATACATTTTTGAATCCGAAAGTAAGGTATGATTGAAAACCGGAATTCACAAGATGCACAAGATGAAAACAAAATCCTATCCATCTTATGAATCATGGTTTTCTCATATCATCTTATCAAACATGGATCAAAACGAAAAATCTTTTATCTCTTTTGATGCGGTAACACTGACGGATGCCGGCAGAAGCGTCTTCAAAGACCTTTCTTGGGAAATGAAAACTTCTGAAACATGGGCAATTGTGGGTGCAACCGGTGCCGGAAAAACTTCTTTTTTGAAAGCTTTAACCGGTGAATATTTTCTTAAAAAAGGAAATATTTTTTATAATTTTGAAGGAAGCGAAGCACCGATTACCGATTTTTTAGATTTGGAAGAGCATCTCATAGCGTTTGTACCTTTCAAAGAAGCGTCGCGCGCTTTTGATTATTCGCGGCACTATTATCAGCAACGCTACAATGCAACGGAAGCAGAAGATAGTATCACTATCGAAGATTTTTTACGACCGGAGATTCATGTAGATTATACACCCGAACAAAAAAGTATTTTAGAATTACTGAGCCTAGAAACATTACGTCCGCTTCAATTCATAAAACTTTCTACCGGCGAAACGCGACGCGTACGTTTGGCTAAAGCACTTTTATCATCCCCTCAATTGCTACTTTTAGATAATCCTTTCGTTGGATTGGATAAAGCTATGTGCCAAACATTTTCAGTTTATATAGATAAATTAGTAGCGGCGGGCATAAAAATAATTATCACCGGCAATTATGATGAACTACCGTCTTCTGTTACGCATATTTTGGAAATAGAAAATGCCGGCATTAAACAAAATACGACAAAAGAAAAATTTCTGACTTCGTTTCATACGATGAATGAAATTGAAAAAAATGTTTTAAACTTTCAACGCAAAAAAAGGCAATTTGGATTCAAAACGGTGGTTGAAATGAAAAATGTTAGGCTCAATTACGGTGAGAAAGAAATTTTGAAAGATTTTAGTTGGACGGTACGTGGTGGAGAAAAATGGGCATTACTCGGTGCGAACGGTTCCGGAAAATCAACATTGTTGAGTTTAATTTTTGGCGATAACCCAAAAGCTTACAGCAACCCTATTAAATTATTTGATCGCCGACGCGGTTCAGGCGAAAGTATTTGGGATATTAAAAAGAAAATTGGATTCATTTCGCCGGAAATACAATTCTATTTTGAACAGGGTTTAACATGCGAAGCCGTTGCCGCTTCCGGTTTTTTCGATACAATGCAATCCGGACGCGCATTATCGAAGCGAGAACAAAATAATCTCGACGCGTTATTCGATTTTTTCGGACTCACGACCTTACTTGATCAAGATTTTGAATACATTTCGGATGGGCAACAGCGCGTCGTATTACTTATTAGAGCGTTAGTAAAAGACCCGCCTTTACTTATTTTGGATGAACCGTTTCAAAATATGGATGCTTTTTATCTGCAACGCTCGATGCAATTATTGGAACAATACTGCAATGCGGATAAAACGCTCATTATAGTTACTCATTATACCGCCGAAATTCCTAAGTTTGTGGATAATATTATGCAATTATAAAATTTTACCCAATTAAATTTATATCTGTAAAATATTGACGGCAAAAATACGTCCCGATAATTATAAGGTGGAGTTGAGCGTTAAATAGTTATACTTTATATTCATAGGCTCGTCCTCGCTTCGCGGGAACATCGCGCTTGGAAAGGATTTTTATTGGAGCGACGTGATTTTTTACTGCTTCGCAGCAAAAAATCACGTCGCTCCTTTCAAGTTTTCTGACCGTTATAATAACTATTTAACGCTCGAATTTAGCGTAAATTCAACGCCGAATCTTTTACAAACAACTTTGAACCATGATGGATACAAATTTTTTATCCAAAACTTTTATTATTATTTTATTGACAGCCGTTGTAATTAGTGCCGGCTCATTACCGGTACAACCAAATGAGGCGATGCAGAAAAAAACATTAACATTTTCCGACAATAAAACGCAATCATTAGAAGATTTTAAAGTAATTTTATCGGTTTTAAAAAGTCCGCGTTGCATCAATTGTCACCCGACCAGTGATGTGCCTTTGCAAGGTGACGACCAACATTTGCACCGTTCCGGCGTTGTTCGCGGAGTGGATAATAATGGCGGGATTATTCAGAAATGCAATACTTGTCATCATCAAGAAAATAATGCTTACGCGCGTGTACCCGGTGCGCCGAAATGGCATTTAGCACCGCGATCAATGGGATGGGTAGGATTGACGGATGAACAAATCGGTGAGGCATTAATGAATAAATCTAAAAACGGCGGGCGCGATGCCGCAGCATTGGTAAAACACATGGGTTTCGATAGTCTGGTAATGTGGGGTTGGAATCCTGGTGCCGGACGCACGCTTCCACCTGTTCCGCTTGATCAATTTAGAATAATTTTAGAAGATTGGTTGCAAACCGGTGCTTACACTAAGCAATAAGGCATAAGAGTATATTAAATCGTAAAATCGTAAATCCAAATAATGAAAATAGATTTTAAAATAAACGGAAAAACTGTCTCTGTCGAAGCCGATCCGATGATGCCTTTGCTTTGGGTTGTTCGCGACGAATTGGGTTTGAAAGGTACTAAATATGGTTGCGGACGTGCAATGTGCGGTGCTTGTTCACTTCATGTAGGCGATGAATTGATACGCTCTTGTTCAATGCCTGTTCAATACGTTGCCGGAAAAGATGTAACAACCCTCGAAGGATTATCCGTCAGCGATGAAAAATTACATCCGATTCAGCAAGCGTGGATAGATGAGAATGTGCCGCAATGCGGTTATTGTCAACCCGGATTTATGATGGCAGCGGCAAAACTTTTAGATAAAATTCCGAATCCAACCGATGACGACATTAAAAACAACATCTCTAATATTTGTCGTTGCGGAACGCAACCGCGCATTATTAAAGCGATAAAACGTGCAGCGGAAATTAAAGCTGCGAGCCATAAACTATGAACTTCGAGATGTAAACAAAAATATCAAAAACATAAAGGATAAGTGAAATTGGATTTTAACCATTCACGCTTTACCATTAACCATTATAAATCATGCCTTTCTCACGCAGAAAATTTTTAACACGCGGAGCCATTGTATTGGGAGGAACAGTTGCAGCAACTTATCTCGGTCGCGGAGTCATTCGCAGAAATCTCGCACAAATGGTAGAGGGTATGGATTTACCGGCACAGCTATCAACTACGAAACCCGATTTTTGGTTTGAAGTTTTGCCGGACAATACCATTCTTCTAAAATCGCCAAAAATAGAAATGGGTCAAGGTGTGTTCACCGGCTTTGCAATGCTCGCAGCAGAAGAATTAAACGTTTCGCTCGACCAAGTAAAAGTGGAACACGCAAACACGATGACCGGTGTTGTTGATGCTATCGGCACGGGCGGCAGTACTTCGACGAGTAATTTATATGAACCAATCCGGAAAGTAGCGGCAACGATGCGTGAAATGTTAAAAGAAGCTGCTGCTAAACAATGGGGCGTGAAAGTATCAGATATAAAAGTTGAAAATGGCGTGATGACTGCCGCCGATAAAAAAATGACGTATGCCGAAATTGCAAAAACGACAAAAGAATGGACGGTGCCGAAAACACCGACACTGAAACCGGCATCGGAATTTAAGTACGTCGGTAAAGATGTCAAACGCATTGACTTGAAACCGAAAGTTTTAGGCAAACCGCTTTTCGCACTCGATCATTCTTTTCCGGATATGTTGCACGCAGTGGTTTTAAAATCGCCGTACCTCGGCGGAACAATTAAAAGTATCAATACAAATGATGCAGAAAAATCTGCGGGTGTTGTAAAAATCATTAATGTAAAAGATTTAGTAGCCATTGTTGCAAAAACGCGTTACGCCGCCGAATTAGGTTTGAGTAAAATAGAAGCTGATTGGAACATTCCAAACAAATGGCAGCAATCTGATTTTGAGAAAATTGTTACAGTCGGTAACGGTAACGCCGTGAATATACAAAGTGTTGGGGATGCAAAAGCGGTTTTAGCGGAACTGCCGGTTCAGATTTACAAACAAGAGTTTAGAACGCCGATGGCTGTTCATGCGCAAATGGAACCTAACGGAGCGATTGCCAACGTTGAAAAAGATAAAGCCACGATAATTGTCGGCACTCAAGCACCGGACGCGACGCATAAAGATATTTCAAAAGCACTCGGACTAAAACCGGATACTGTAAAAATTGAAGTGACGTATTCCGGCGGCGGATTTGGCAGGAGAAACGATTCTTCCTTCCCGGTATTAGCAGCGCGGATTTCTCAAATAATGGGTAAACCCGTTTCTGTTTTTAATACACGCGAACAGGAATTTTTAAATTCCGCTTATTATCGTCCGAACACGCACCACGTATTGCAGGCTACATTAGCGACTGATGGTTCCATAAAAGCCATTACACATGATCAAGCTACACCCGATATGATTTTAAAAGCATTGGGTGGTAATGCGGCATTAAATATGATGGGAGCAGATTTTATTTCTGCCGGACACACGGCGAGTATTATTTATAACACCAAAAATAAATCTGCCACAATTTGGAACAACGATTTGCCAATTTCCGTGGGTATTTGGCGTGCTGTCGGTGCTTTCCCGAACACTTTTGCGACTGAAAGTTTTATGAATGAATTGGCGCACAAAGCCGGCAAAGATCCGATTGAATATCGTTTGAATCATTTAACGGGGACGGATTTAATCAATCAACGCTACAAAAAAGTTTTAGAAACTTTAGCAGAAAAAAGCGGTTGGAAACAACCAAAAGTTGCAGGCATAGGTCGCGGTATAGCTATCAGCAACGACAGAAAAACGATTGCTGCTGCCGTAATTGAAGTTTCGATGAAAAACAATAAAATTCACGTCAACAAAGTAACGCAAGTGATTGATGCCGGTAAATGTATCAATCCGGAAGGTGTGCGACAACAAGTAGAAGGTTGTGTCATGATGGGTATTACGGCAGCACTCTATGAAAAAATTGAAGTGAAAGACGGGCAAATGACTGCCGCCAATTTCAACGATTATCCGATGGCGATGTTGAGCGATACGCCGGATGAAATTCAGGTTTTTATTCTCGAAGGTTGCGAAGAAGTTTACGGTATCGGCGAACCGCCGCTTTCACCGATGGCTCCGGCAATTGCTGCCGCTGTATTTGATTTAACGGGAAAAAATTTCAGATCGTTGCCGATAAAAGTCTAAACTCGAATTTGACCTGAGTTTTCATAAAAATTTTACATGACCGATAATTTAGATCTTGAAAAAACGCTGTGGGCGGCTGCCGACAAATTGCGCAACAACATGGATGCCGCAGAGTATAAACACGTCGTACTCGGTTTGATTTTTTTGAAATATATTTCCGATGCTTTTGTTGAATTATACGATAAATTAGAAGCCGAAAAAAATGAAACCGGTGCAGACCCCGAAGATAAAGACGAATACACCGCCGAGCGCGTTTTTTATGTACCACCTTCCGCACGTTGGAAATGGTTGCAAGGCAGAGCAAAATTGCCGACAATCGGTAAAGATATTGACGATGCGATGGATGCTATCGAAAAAGATAATCCGACATTAAAAGGTGTGTTGCCCAAAGATTATGGGCGACCTGCTTTAGACAAGCAACGGCTCGGAGAATTGATTGATCTCATCGGCTCAATCACACTGAGTCAAAACGGTAACGGGAAAGGTAAAGATGTGTTGGGTTTTGTTTTTGAATATTTTCTCGGTCAGTTCGCTGATGCGGAAGGAAAAAAAGGCGGACAATTTTATACGCCGCAAAGTATCGTGAAAATTTTAACGGATATGCTCGCGCCCGAACCGGAAAAAAGAATTTATGACGGTTGTTGCGGCAGTGGCGGCATGTTTGTGCAAAGTGAAAAGTTTATTGAAATGCACGAACACCGAAGAGGTAAAATTTCTATTTTCGGACAAGAAAGTAACCCGACAACGTATAAATTAGCTAAAATGAATTTAGCTATTCGCGGCATTGATGCTAAAATTGAATTGGGTGATACTTTGATGAATGATCAATTTCCGGAACTGAAAGTGGATTATGTTATAGCTAATCCGCCATTTAACGTTAGCGATTACAATATTAATAAAGCGGAAACGCATAAATGGAAATATGGCATTCCGCCGACAGGTAACGCGAATTATGCTTGGCTGCAACATTTTATCAGCAAATTAGCACCTTACGGAACGGCGGGAATTGTTTTAGCAAACGGGAGTATGAGCAGTGATATTGCAACCGAAGGTCAAATCAGAAAAGAATTGATTGAAAATGATCTCGTGGATTGTATGGTATCGTTGCCGGCGCAATTGTTTTACAATACGCAAATTCCGGCGTGTTTGTGGTTTCTTTCCAGAAATAAAACTAACGGCAAATTCAGATACCGTAGCAACGAAATTTTATTTATTGATGCGCGTGAACTCGGCACTATGATTAGCCGTAAACAAAAAGAATTGTCGGATAAAGACATTGCCCAAATTTCAAACACTTACCATAATTGGCGCGGAAAAGAACACGAGCAAAAATATAAAAACGTTCCCGGTTTTTGCAAATCAGCCGGTATTGAAGAAGTGCGAAAAAATAATTATATTCTCACTCCCGGACGTTATATTGATTTTAAATCGGTAGAAGATGATACCGAAGCATTCGAAGAAAAAATGAAAAATTTAACAGCAACTTTGGCTGAACAAATGCAGAAAGCAAGCGCGTTGGATGAAGCAATAAAAATTAATTTACAGAAAATTGGATATAAACTATGAGTACATACGAAGATTCACGTTGGGAACAACGTTTGCAAAATTATCAAAGAGCCTTAACGCATTTAGATCAAGCCATAAAAATTTCTGAAACTCCGGATTTTATAGAATATGGAGATTTGGAAAAGCAAGGAGTGATAAAATGTTTTGAAATGACTTTTGATTTATCATGGAAAACGATGCAAGATTATTTAGATGAACAGGGCTATAAAGAAAAAGGTCCTAAAAATACGATTCAACAAGCATTCAAAGACGGGTTGATAAAAGACGGTGATGCTTGGATGAAAATATTAGACGGCAGAAACCTTGCCTCTCATACTTACGACGGAGATATGGCTGATGAACTGATTAAAAAAATTCTCGGCGATTATTATTTACACTTTGACGATCTTGATAGGGTTTTAACAAAAATTAAAAATGGATAAACGATTTGGCTTATCAAATGTCTGTATCGAAGATATAATTAACGTATTCAAACTTCAATCCGAAATTGAGGAAGCTGTTATATTTGGTTCAAGGGCTATTGGAAATTATAAACCGGGTTCTGATATTGATATTTCATTGAAAGGCAATAAAATAACTTTGGAGACCATCATAACGGTCAGTTTGCGTTTAAATGAATTGCCGTATGCTTACTCATACGATATTATAAACTATAACGCAATTTCCAATCCAGCTGTTACTGCTCATATTGATGAATTGGGTATTACTTTTTATAAAAAAGAATCTAATCACAACAATTGGAAAAATTTTAAACTTGGAGAGATTGCAGAAATTATTTCAAGAGGTATTACTCCAAGATATACTGATAATGGCGTTCCGGTTATCAATCAAAGATGCGTTAGAGCAGGACAAATAACTTTCAATGATGCTAAATTCCATGATACAAATCAAAAGAAAATTTCGGATGAAAAATATTTGAAAATTAATGATATCCTTGTCAACTCAACCGGTACAGGTACACTTGGAAGAATTGGGCAAATAAATAAAAAAATTGAAAATTGCACTTATGATTCTCATGTAACTTTAGTGAGGATCAAAAAAGATTTTAATGCTATTTTTTTTGGGTATAAATTAAAATCAATACAATCTTTAATAGAAAGTTTTGCAGAAGGCTCAACGGGACAAACAGAATTAAACCGTGAAAAATTAATGCAATTAGATGTCTTAATTCCTGAAAACCTAAACACCCAAACCCAAATAGCGCAAATACTTTCCTCTCTTGATGATAAAATAGAACTGAACCTGCAAATGAACAAAACATTGGAAGCCATAGCACAAACTATTTTTAAAGAATGGTTTGTAAAATTTAATTTTCCCGGCTTCGATGGTGTGTTGACGGATGGTTTGCCGAAAGGTTGGAGAAAATCAAATTTAACAGAATTAGTTGAAACAGTTTCTAAAACCCATAAATTTCCAAAAGGTGAAGCAATTTTTTTAAACACTTCTGACATTCTTGAAGGTAAGTTTTTACATTCTCAATTTTCTCACAGCAAAAATTTACCGGGTCAAGCAAAAAAATCAATTCAATATGGAGACATTCTTTTTTCAGAAATTAGGCCCGCGAATAAACGATACGCTTTTGTGGATTTTGATTCTCATGATTATGTAGTTTCGACTAAACTTATGGTACTTCGTTCAAAAGGTTTTGTTGATAATTTACTAATTTACTTTTTCATGAAAAGCGGAGAAGTGATTAATGAATTACAATCTTTGGCAGAAACAAGGTCAGGAACATTTCCTCAAATTACTTTTACTGAATTGTCGAAGATTTTTATAAATATACCTCCTTCTAACATTTTAGAGTTGTTTACAGATTTATTATGGAGTCAATTTAAAAAAATTCGTGAGAATCAAAAGCAAATCCAAACCCTCACTCAACTCCGCGATAATTTATTACCGAAATTAATGACCGGACAAATTGCAGTCAGCGCATGAACAGTATCAGTGAAAATGAAATAGAAACAATAGCTATCGGCTATTTGCAAAATATAGGTTACACTTATATAATCGGCACAACTATTTCTCCTGATGGCGATCATCCCGAAAGAAAATACCATGAAGTTGTTTTGGTAACGCGATTGCGCGATGCGATTGATAAACTTAATCCAAGTATTCATCAAGAAGCTAAAGAATGCTTTAAAAAAAGTATTGCGCACCGAAAGCCCCATAGCCATCATCAACAACGAAAATTTTCATAAATATTTAACGGAAGGTATTGATGTTGAAACAAGAACGCCGGATGGTATTCGCACGCAAAAAGTATATTTAATAGATTTTTCTCAACCCGAAGCCAACGAATTTTTAGTTGTTAATCAATTCACTGTCATAGAAGGCAACCAAAACAAACGACCGGATTTAATTTTATTCGTCAACGGTTTGCCCTTGGCGGTGATTGAATTGAAAAACGCGACCGATGAAAATGTGACCGTAAAATCCGCTTTCAATCAATTGCAAACTTACAAACAAGCTATTCCGTCCTTATTCACTTACAATGCGTTAATGATTTTAAGTGATGGTTTGGATGCGCTTTGCGGCACAATTACAAGCGATTGGGGCAGATTTATGTCGTGGAAAACCAAAGACGGAAGAACAACTGCCGACAATTTACAACCGCAAATGGAAGTGATGTTCAACGGCATGTTGAATAAACACACCTTATTAGATTTAATCCGCCATTTCATCGTTTTTGAAAAAAGCAAAGAAAAAACTTTAAAAAAAGTAGCGGCATATCATCAGTATTACGCCGTCAACAAAGCCGTAGTCACAACACAAACCGCATCGGCAGAAACGGGAGATCGCAGAGCCGGCGTTGTGTGGCACACACAAGGCAGCGGAAAAAGTTTGAGCATGGTATTTTATACCGGCAAATTAGTTTTAGTTTTAGACAACCCTACAATTGTAGTGCTTACCGATCGCAATGATTTGGACGAACAGCTGCATGAAACTTTTACAAATTGCCAACAACTTTTACGACAAAAACCGCAGAAAGCAGAAGACCGTAAACATTTACGCAAACTTTTGAGCGTAGCATCCGGCGGCATTGTGTTTACGACGATACAGAAATTTATGCCGGCAGAAACGGCGGATATTATTCAAAACGAAAATACCGTTGCCGAACCGAGTGCAGCTTATATCGGTGCGGAAATAAAAGCCTTGAGTGAAAGAAAAAATATCATTGTCATTGCCGACGAAGCGCACCGCAGCCAATACGATTTTATAGACGGTTTCGCAAAATATATGCGCGATGCTTTGCCGAATGCATCGTTCATCGGTTTCACCGGAACACCGATAGAAAGCACGGATAGAAATACGCAAGCAGTTTTCGGAAATTACGTGGATATTTACGATATTCAACAAGCGGTGAATGATAGAGCAACCGTGCCGATTTATTATGAAAGTCGTTTGGCAAAAATAAATTTCGCGTCGGATGAAAAAATAAATTTAGACGAACAATTTGAAGAACTGACGGAAAGCGAAGAACTTTCGAACCGCCAAAAACTGCGTGCGAAATGGACACGATTGGAAGCAATAGTGGGCAACCCGAACCGCATAAAAAAAATTGCGGAAGATTTAGTGTATCACTTCGAACAACGCACCGGTATTTTGGAAGGTAAAGCCATGATTGTGTGCATGAGCAGAAGAATTTGCGTTGAATTGTATGAAGCTATCATTAAAATAAAACCGGAATGGCATTCCGATGAAGATAAAACCGGTACGATAAAAATTGTAATGACGGGTGCGTCGAGCGATGAATTATATATGCAGACGCATATTCGCAGCAAACAAAGAAGAAAAGAAATTGGCGAACGCTTGAAAAACCCGGCAGATAGTTTGAAGTTAGTGATTGTACGCGATATGTGGCTCACCGGTTTTGATGCGCCGTGTTTGCATACTTTATACGTTGACAAACCCATGCGCGGACACAGTTTGATGCAAGCCATTGCCAGAGTTAATCGCGTTTTTACAGAAGGTAAAGAAGGCGGTTTAGTAGTTGACTATCTCGGCATTGCACAAGAATTAAAATATGCTTTGGCAGAATACGTTATCGCGGGCGGTGAAGGTAAGCCGACGCTCGATCAAGAATTGGCAGTGGCAAAAATGTTGGAACTTTATGAAGCTATAGAACATCAACTCAGATTTTTTGATTGGCAAAAATTTTTTACGCTTTCGCCCGAAGAAAAACTAAAATTCATCCCTGTTATTGTTGATTATATTTTCAGCCAAGATAACGGTGAACAAAATTTCGTTGACAATACAAAAAATTTATTGAAAGCATTTGCGCTTTCCGTTCCGCATGAAAAAGCGATAGTGATTCGAGACAATATTGCTTTGTTTCAAGCTGTTAAAGCGCGATTAGTAAAAATATCCGATAAAAACGAAGGCGGCAAAAGTGACGAAGAAATTGAAACTGCCATCAAGCAAATTATTTCAGCAGCCATCACTGCCGATGAAGTTATGGATGTATTCGATGCTGCCGGTTTGAAAAAACCCAATATTGAAATCTTAGATGACCGTTTTTTGCAAGAGATAAAAAACTTACCGCAAAAAAATTTAGCGGTAGAATTATTAAAAAAATTACTCAAAGACGAAATAAAAAAGCGATCAAAAATAAATTTTGTCGAAAGTAAAAAATTTTCCGAGATGTTGGAAGATGCCATCAAACGTTATCACAATGGCATGATTGATACCGTAGAGTTTTTAGAAAAAGTTTTGATTCCTTTTGCAGACCACATAAAAACTGCTGACAAAAAAAGAGAAAAGCTCGGACTCGATTACAGAGAATATGCTTTTTACACCGCATTAGAAGTGAACAACAGTGCTGTTGCAATTCTCGGCGATGAAACACTGAAACACATAGCACAAGAACTTCTAAAAACTGTACGCAACAGTACTACAATTGATTGGGCGATTAAAGAAAGTGTACAATCTGCATTGAGGCGTAATATCCGCAGAATTTTACGTTTACATGGTTATCCGCCCGATTTGCAAGAAAAAGCAGTGGAAACGGTAATCACACAAGCAAAAATGTTGGCAGAAGATTTTTTGAACGAAAGTAAAAATGGTTAATCAGATTTGTTCGAATTTATTTTTTTAACAAACGTTTGACTTCTCATAGTTTGAACTCCTATTTCTCTTTTTTCCCGCGCAAACGATAACCTACTATACATTTCAAGATAGAATTATCGGTACTCGTCGTTAAACCGAAGCCATAACCTACACTTAATTCCCAATCGGGATGAATGTCAATATCTAAATTGAGAAAAATTTGATGTTGTTGATTGGCGGGCGGTAAATTATTTAAGACACCGAGAGAACCGTAATACTCAATTCCGGGTGAGAAAACTTTTGAGATATCGTAACTGATTTTAAAATTAGGCGAAAAAACAAAACCTTCCGAAGCATTCAATCCTTGAAAAGATTTGCCGAATACCGGATTAAAACTCAAATATAGCTTATCTAATTTTTTATCAATTATCGGGCGCAACTCTAAACCAAATTCATCTTCGCTGTACGCTCGTTTTTGAAAACCAACTTCGGCAGAGAAGCTCAAACCGACAGGAAATTTATATTTTTCGGGTAACATCACACGCGGTCGGATATGACTACCGACATAACTTGTACGGTTGTTGTCGCCGACGGCATTAAAAAAATAAAAACCGATTTCTAACCAATCCGTAAAACCATGCGTAATTTCAATCGTTTCGTGTAAAATGTGATGCGTCGGCAATACACCATTTTCTATTAGCTTAGAGCCATCGAATGTAAAATTGCTGTGCAATTCAAACATCGTCGCATTTTTTTCCATGGTTTGTGCGCCATAGACTTGGATTTCATAATTATCTTGAGCAGATACTAATCGCGGAAAAAGAAAAAGAAAAAAGAAAAAACAGGTGTTTCGTTTCATTTATAAGTAGATGTAATAAAAAATATACCTACTTTAACACAGAAAAAGCCATAATGTTGCCTTCCAAATGTTGCACCCGTTTAAATTTTTCTGCTTGTTGGCGCGTAGAAAATTGCCCGATCAGTAAACGGTGCAACAATCTACCCGCAATGTTTTTATTGTGTACAAACATTTTTTGATCGGTATTTTCAAGTTGCACTTTATATTTTGCAAACGTGTTTTGCACACCGATATCTGTGGCGTAAGTGCCGACTTTAATCGTAAAACCTTGCGTCGGAAAACTGACACGCTTTTTGGAACCGGTATTGCCGGCAGAAGTCGTGCGTACATTTTCTTTAACCGCCGGTGTTGTTACCGTTATTTTTCGTGAAAGATTAGAATAACTTGCCGGAGTCGTCGGACGCACAATTTTATAATTATTTTCGGGCTTTGCGGCGTTTTCTTCTGTCGGGCGTATACTGCCGAGCGTTACGTCATGGTTACTTGTATTACTGTACGAAGTATTCGCATTGTATCCGCCGACATTTGCTAAACTACTATTTCTGCGTTGGCGATATTTGTTTTGATCATATTTTTCCAAAAGATTTGCCAATGTCGTAGCACCCATAGATTCTTCATAACGCGCCACCAAATGTCCTTTTGAATCTAGGATAAGAATAGTCGGTAATTGAGTGACTTTATATTGTGTTTTCAAATCGTATCCGTCGAAACTTTGAATATCAATTTTAACGGGTATATAAGCAGCGTTTAATTTTTCGGAAACGGTTGGGTCCGGAAAAGTATATTCTTCCATCAATCGACAAGGTGAACAATAATTCGCCCAAAAATCAACGAAAATAAGTTTACCTTCCGAACCGGCGCGATCCAGCGCGGTTTTTAAATCGTCTTTAATAAAATGTACTTCTTCACTTTTTACAACGGAAACAGTTGTCACTAAAAAAAATAAACAAATAATTATATTTCTGTGCATGGTATTACTTTTGACTATTTAAGAATGTCGTGGTATATAACCGTGCAAGTTTTGGTGAGAGCGTTGAGAATTAAGAATTAAGAATTTTTTACTTAATAATTAATAACTGCCTTCAATTGAATTTTTTAAGAGTAAGATTAGAGTTTCATAGAACCAAAAATAATACCATGTTTAATTAAAGAGTTAATTAGTAAGCGATTGAATGCGAATAAATGCCTGTTTTATTTTGAACAAATTATTGACAATCAATGTATAGAAAGATTATTCATTGTTCATTATTCATTGTTCATTACTTAGTATTCCGTATTTTGGCACAAAATTTTTCAAAAATTCAAATAAAAATCCCTTGTCAAAATTTTGTAGGCTTCACTGTAATCGCGTTCGGAACCGGCTTCTTGCAAAATAAGTTCATCGCGTTCCGGCGGGCGTTCCACAAATTCAAATTGAAGTAACAAGCGTTCAATATTTTTATCGGCTCGCGGGCGCACATCGGTGCGTTTGGTGTTGTAAAAACCATAAGCATGCGCCACTTCAATAAAACGCAAACCCTCAATCAGTGGCAGAATGACGGTAAATTTACCGGTTTTATGCAGCAGTTGTCGCGTCGCGTTGAGCAAATCGTTGTGCGAAAGTTTGACTGTGTGGCGCACATTATTTTTATCTTGATTGTGCGAAAACGTACCGCCGGTAAAAAACGGCGGATTAGAAATAATTAAATCATATCGCCGGTGTGTAAGCGTGTAATGTGCTGCAAAATCTTGAATGGATTGGTGAAAACACGCCAACTTATCCGTAAAAGGAGATTGTCGCATATTTTCCAACGCTTGTTGATACGCCGTCTCATCTATTTCAACACCGTGTGCAATAGCGTTTTCAACTTTGCTTAAACGCTGCGCCAACATAACGGCGATAAGTCCGGTACCGGTGCCGACATCTAAAACTGATGTCACATGATTTATATCTGACCAAGCACCGAGCAAAACGCCGTCGGTGCCTACTTTCATCACGCTTTTTTCGTCTTGATCAATTGTAAACCGTTTAAATGTAAAAGGTTTTTTTGCCTGCTGTTTCTCTTCCATATACTAAAAGGTATTTTCGTTGCAAGTTACGGACATAACTCAAAACGGAAAACGGTAAACGAAAAATTTATATTTTAATGCATGAGAAATAATATACAGAAGGGTTTTCCATAAAAAATTTATTTTTGTTTAAAATAATTTACCTTTGATTCGGAAAAACCTGATGACCGGTAATGAAAAAACTTTTAGTTTTATTTTTTTTAATTGTATTGATGTATAACAGCATTGGCTTTATCATCAATTTTCAATGTATACTAACCGAATGGCGGCAGGAAATGAAACATTTTTTATCGAATAAAAGTGCTGACACGCCGCTAACCCGACTCGTATTCGATAAAAATAATTTCGACACTTCAGCACAAGAATTTTCAAAAGATAATTTTCGATACGATGTCGTAAAAACAGAAATATACGGCGATAGTATCGTCGTATATTGTTTCCGAGATGATAAAGAAACGCGCCTCGCCGAAAATTTTTCGGAACAACTTTTTGAAAACACTTCCGACAAATATTTTTTTTCAAAAAAATTTCAAAAAAATTTTCTGAAAGAATTTTTTTTTGAAAAAATATTTGTCGGAAAAAAAATTATAAAATTAATTCCTGACGAAAAAAATATTTTTTGTTACGCCCCTCTTTTCTTGCCTGAAATTTTTTTGGATGTCATGTCCGCACCGCCGGAAGTTTGAATAAATTTTATCACGTCGCACACATTCACGTCAACTTTTTGTAGAGACAGGTCGCGATCTGTCCTTATAAAAAGTTGACATGAATGTGTGCGATGTTTTTATTTTTATTTAAAATTTTCAAAAATGAATTTCTAAAATTCTAAAACTTCCGGAGATTCAATTAAATACTATTCAAACAATGAAAAAATTTCTTTTTATTATAGCTTTAGCTTTTTTAACCGGTGCTACCGGTTTTGCACAAACAGTGATCGTGGGTATCGTGAGTGATGCCAAAACTAAACAACCGATACGCAATGCAGTGGTTTTATACGGTGAAAAACAAACACCTGTCGCGTGTGACGACAACGGCGGATTCGCTTTTACTACTAATGAATCTATTAGAACAATTCTTGTAAAATGTCTGGGCTATACTACACAAACTGTAACGATTGATTACAATGCTTCGAAAGCGATACGCGTCAATTTAGAGCCGTCGAATACAGATTTAAACGCCGTAGAAATTACGGAAACTTCAACGCAAAATAAATCCATTTTGTATCAGCCGGCAGCGATTACAAAAATTACGGCAATGGAAATAAAACGCGGAACAGGTTTGTATCTCGATGATGCCGTTAATGCCAATATTCCCGGCGTGACGATGCAACGTCGAGCAGTATCATCCGGTCAACAATTTAATATCAGAGGTTACGGCAACGGTGTGCGCGGTACTAACGGACTCAATAGCAATTTTGATGGACAAGGTTACAAAGTTTATCTCAACGGTATTCCGATTACAGATGCGGAAGGTATCACACTCATGGATGATATTGATTTCGGTTCCATTGGAAATGTGGAAGTGTTAAAAGGTCCGTCCGGAACTTTGTACGGTTTAGCTACAGCGGGTGTTGTAAATTTAAAAACAATTCAGCCGGAAAAAGGAAAAATGTCAATCGGTCAAGATGTTTTAATCGGCGATTACGGGACACAACGTTTCACCACCCATTTTCAAACAGCGAGCGATAAAGTATCGTTAATTGTGAATTACGGGCGACAATTATCGAACGGTTATATGTTGCACACGGCTTCGCACAAAGATTTTGTAAGTATGTCCGGACAATATAACGTGGACGATAAACAAAGCATTAATACTTTTTTCGGTTTCAGCAACAGTTACGATGAACGTGGCGGCGAACTGACGATTGCCCAATATAATAAATTAGATTATTCAGGCAATCCGCAGTATATCAAACGCAACGCACATTCGGAAATTATTAGTTTCAGGGCAGGCGTGAGTGATATTTATAAATTCAGTAAAAATGTTTCGACAACGACAACCGTTTTCGGTTCGGGCGTGAGCAACAACGCAAGTTCTGCGGGTGGTTGGACGGATAAAAATCCGATTAATTACGGTGTGCGCTCAACACTCGATTTGGGTTTTGATTTGAACAACGGTTTGCGTTTATCAAGTATAACAGGTGTGGAAACGCAAAAACAAAATGCGCAAATCATAGGGTATAATATGGTGGTGAATCCGCAAGACACTACCGGTTATTGGATTGTCGGTGCTGCTCGCAGCAATCAACAAACTGTAACAAGTACAACTTCTTTGTTTACGGAATGGACGCTCGCTTTTCCGAAAGATTTATCCGTCACTGCCGGTGTAGGTTACAGCAACATGAACATCTCGTTGCAAGATAGATTTTATGTAGCAGCGAATAGAAACCCAACTTACTTCGCTACAACTTACGACGGTCTGATTTCACCACATTTGGCAATCAATAAAGTTTTTAATCAACAATTTTCAGTTTACGCAGCGTACAGCAGAGGTTATAAAGCACCGGTGAGTTCGTATTTTTTTATTCCTACGACAGGACAATTGAACACGAATTTAAAACCGGAAATTGGCGATCAATTTGAAATCGGTACGAAAGGTGTGTTGCTGGATGATAAATTAGTTTATCAAATCGCTTTATTCAGTGCGAAATTTACGAATAAAATGACTGCAATAGCAGTGCCTTTGAACGGTTCGACGACAACGACGGCGTATTCGTATATTGCAAATGGCGGCAACCAAAACGATAACGGTGTGGAAGTTTTGGTAAAATACAACGCGTATCAATCTGCCACCGGATTTTTCAAAACCGTGAGTCCATTTTTTAATTTTGCTTATTCCGATTTTAAATACGACGGTTACAGTTTTCAAACTTTGAGCGGCGATAAAAAATCGGCAGTGAGTATTGATTATACCGGCAAAGCGGTAGCAGGTGTTTCGCCGGGCGTTACTAATTTTGGTATTGATATTGCCACAAATCCCGGTATTTATTTCAACGCTATTTACACTTACAAAGATGCCATGCCAATAACTTCCGACGGTTTAAATAAAACGGCGGCTTACAGTTTACTGAACTCAAAACTTGGTTTCAGAAAAAATATCGGACAACATTTTGATTTAGATATTTATGCAGGTGTAAATAATATCACCGGAATGCAATATGCCGCCATGGTTTTTGTAAATCAACTACCGGATGCATATTTGCCCGCACCAAATAAAGCAAATTATTTTGGCGGTGTGAATTTGAAATATAATTTTTAGACGCGCTTATTTGTGTGAATAAAGTTTTGAAACGATAAATTAGGTTTTTGTTACAAAAAAAACTCTTGAAAAGTTTTAAACTTTTCAAGAGTTTTTTTAAATTTGAAAATCAAAAGTGCGGCTAATTTAACCATCAACCATCAACCATCAAATGTCAATTGAATTTTAGTCTTTCATGTACGGATAATTCGGTTCTGCATAATTATCTTCATACAAATCGGCTGCGTCCGGATGTGGCGATGATGCGGCGAAATCAACGGCATCTTGCATTTCGTCTTCAATCGTTTCTTCTATTTTTTCTATTTCGGCTTCCGTGAAAAGATTTTCGGCGAGCATTTTAGCACGAGTTGTTTTTATCGGGTCGAGCGTTTTATAATGTTCTACTTCCAATCTTCCTTTTTCGTCTTTGCGATATTTTTCCGGATCACTGACCGAGTGACCTTTGTAACGATACGTTTTTATCTCCAAAAAATACGGACCGTTGCCCGCGCGAATATGTGCTGCTGCGCGTTCAAATGCTTCGTGAACTATTTCAGGATGCATACCATCTACTTCTTCATGCGGCATATCGAAAGCGCGTGCGACCAAACTAATATTTGTAATGTTCGATGTACGCGCAACGGATGTTCCCATCGCGTAACCATTATTTTCGCAAACGAAAATCACCGGTAGTTTCCACGTCATCGCCATATTACCAACTTCATACAAAATACCTTGACGTGAAGCACCGTCGCCGAACATCGTAACACAGACATTGTCGGTACCTTTATATTTTTCGGCAAACGCAATACCTGCACCGATACCGATTTGCGCACCTACAATACCGTTACCACCGAAATATGCTAAGTCTTTTGAAAAAAAGTGCATCGAACCGCCTTTCCCTTTTACTATGCCGGTGGAGCGACCGAATAATTCCGCCATACACTGACGCGCACTAATACCTTTCATTAAACCGATACCATGCTGACGATATGCCGTTACCAACGGATCCATTTGACGCATCGCCGATTTTATGCCGGCTGCAATTGCTTCTTGTCCGATATAAACGTGACAAAAGCCGCGCACATTTGTTCCGTAATTTTCTAAAGTACGTTCTTCAAAAATGCGAATGCGGTACATCGTTTCATACCAAGTGAGGTAAGTTGCTTTGTCGTATTTTTTTTCTGTCGTTGATGCTGCGGGCGGCATCATTGTTATTGTATCTTCCATAAAGTTATCTGTTAATCTAAATTTTATGCACCCGGCATAATAAGAATTTCTGTACTTGAACGTCTTCCATAAAAGACAAAAGTACAATAGGTTTTGTTTAATTCAAAAATAATATTTAACCATGATTCTTAAGATTATAAGATTACTAAGATGCCAGCAAATCTTAAAAATCTTTAAATCTTGAAAATCATGGTTTTATCTCACCCTATTCAATGCCATCGCTTGAATAACCAAACGCGGCAGTGATTTTTCCGGTGCGCGTTTTTGCATATCAAGATACCAACCAATTGATTTTAAAATCGGTACCTTATGCGTTTCAACAAACTCAATAAGCGTACCGTCCGGGTCTTCGATATACGCAAACCGTCCAGCCGCTTCACCCATATCAAAACTTTTTGCCGAAGAATCAACGGTGAAAGGAAAACCGGTATCGGTGCAAGCGTATTGCAATGCATCCATGCCGCGCACATCGAAACAAAGATGAATGAATCCGCAATCACCCCAAAAACGATTTTCAAATATTTTTTTCGGCGTGCGATCAAATACTTGCACCAATTCTATTTCGCTCGCACCAAGTAGCGGCGCAAATGCACCTTTGCGCGGTTCTGAATGACGCAACAAAACGCGTTCGCAGGGATTACTGCCACTCGGTAAACACTTAGTATCTTTAAAAACATCTTTGCGTTTATAAGCGACGACATCGTATTTCAAAACATC
The DNA here is from genome assembly GCA_043748865.1 of Saprospiraceae bacterium. GTDB lineage: Bacteria > Bacteroidota > Bacteroidia > Chitinophagales > Saprospiraceae > JAAFJT01. The sequence goes on along the minus strand of JAYTNA010000534.1, from coordinate 6,775 downwards.
TCGAAAAAAATCGGTCATTCTATCAATATATGTCGTACCGATGACGACGCCATAAGCACCGCCCGTATTTTTTCCGGTGCGTTGAAACCAATTTTGCGCTTGCACGATTTGAAAAATATTACCAAACGGATCGCGCATCCAAAAATATTTTTCACCTATCGGCGATATTTCAATTTCTTCAGAAAGTATTTCGCCATTCATTTCCGTGAAATCCGTGAACGCTTTTTCAACATCCGGCGATTTTATTTTTGCCGCATAAATACCGGTATCACCCCATTGAATATCGAAATTAGGTTTTTGTGGTGTGCGGTTTGTGTATTGCCAAATTTCAAATCCGCCGCCCCCTTCCATATTGATTGCCAAAACAGCGTGACGAGATTGCGGTTTGTTGCCCGTGTAACGCAACATCAATTTCGCTTCCGCTTTTTCGTTAAACACCGGTACATCCACGTTAAAAAATTGCCGATACCATTTCCAAGATTCGGCGACGTTTTCGCAACCGATGCCTATTTGTTGAATGCCGCAGATATTATACATGATTTTATTTTTTTAGAAAAATGCTTTGTATGTTTGAGCATTAAAAAGCCAAATTCTACTTTGCTTCTTAGAATTTTATATAAAGCAAAAACAGTCAGTAATAAATTTAAAATACAAAGTAACAAAATAAAACTCTCAAATGCGACTTAATAAATCGGCAACAAATTTAGCCGATTTTAGCTTTGAGTGTTAAATAACCGGTAAATAATTTTATATCAATGAAAACTTTAAAAAATATCAGTATCAAATTTTGGTCCGTCGAGTTAGTTTTAATAGGTATATTGCATTTAAAAAATCCGACTTTCTTCATACACGTTATACCGCTTTATTTTCCGTTTCCGGCAACATTAGTAGCTTTAAGCGGTATTGCTGAAATTATTCTCGGCATTGCTTTTTGGCAGAAAAAATTTAGGTATTCGGCAGCGATCGGTATCATTCTTATGCTTGCATTGTATTTAACGGTGCATATTTATATGATTACCGGTAATGACACCGTGCGTAGTTTAGAACCCGTTGTAACTTTAACGGTAGCTTGGTTACGGTTGCCGTTGCAATTTGTTTTTATGGCGTGGATATGGTGGCTCAGGAACGCGAAATAAATAAAAATTTATAAAATCATGAAAAAAAATCACATTGAGACAATTGCAATAACAAGTACTGTTTTGCACGAAAACAACGGTTCTGTTACACCGCCGATTTATTTATCTACCACTTTCGAACGCAATGCCGATGGCACTATTCCGGAAAACGGCTATCTCTACAATCGTCATGATAATCCGAACAGGCGTGTATTAGAACAAAGTTTGGCGATACTCGAACGCGGCTCCGATGCTTTCGCTTTTGCATCGGGTATGGCGGCTATTAATGCCGTTTTTCAAACCTTACGTGCCGGCGATCACGTTATCCTGCCGGACGATGCCTACTACAGCATTTTTTTATTAACGGAGGATTTTTTTTCCCAATTCGGTGTCACGTTTTCTCGCGTTGATCAATCCAATTTGGAGCAAGTACGTACTGCCGTGCAACCAAATACACGATTAATTTGGATAGAAACGCCCTCCAATCCGATGTTAAAATTGGCAGATATTGCCCGCATTGCAAAAATTGCGCACGACAACAATGCGCTGTGTGCCGTTGATAACACTTGGGCGACACCGGTTTTGCAAAACCCTTTGGTTTTAGGTGCGGATATTTCGATGCACTCCACGACAAAATATTTCGGCGGACACTCGGATGTGCTTGGCGGTGCGCTTATCATTAAAGATAATCCGAAATTGGCCGAGCGGTTGCGAAAAATTCAAAAAATCGGTGGAGCCGTACCTTCTCCTTTCGATTGTTGGTTAGTGGCACGCGGTATCCGTACTTTGCCTTTACGCGTGAAAACACAAACGCAATCGGCACAAAAATTAGCGAATTATTTAAGTAAACATAAAAAAATTGAGTCCATCAGTTACCCGGGTTTAAAAACTCATGCGCAATATGCGATTGCACAAAAACAAATGTCACTGCCCGGCGCAATGCTTTCTATTCAAATAGCCGGCGGCAGAAAAGAAGCAATGCAATTGACACAACGTTTAAAATTATTTATACACGCTACGAGTTTGGGCGGTGTAGAAAGTTTGATTGAACACCGAAAATCAGTTGAAGGCGATCCGAGTGTTACACCCGAAAATTTGTTGCGCATCTCTGTAGGCATCGAACATTATATTGATTTGATAGCTGATTTTAAACAGGCATTGAGTTAAAGTATTTCTTTCTCATTCCTTACGTTCGATTCGTAACTATTCATTTCAATGTGCGTAAACCAATTATAACGCACTGTAATAGAAAATTATCTCAATATTGGCATACTGTTTGATAAAAAATTTTATTTTTTTTTACAATTAATTTTTTCGTTATAATTATTTATTAATCAATTTATTAAATAAATTTTTTTTAAAAATATTTATAAATATAAAAAAATAATTAAAAAAAAATTTGTATTTGTCAATAAAAAAACTGTAAAATTGCAAACGGTTTAAAAATGTTGATATTTTTTTTAAATATTTTTTCATAAGCCGTTAAATAACATATTTTTTGATTTTTTTTAAATAGCTCTGTCACTTTATCCGAAAAAATAAAATCAAAAATTATCGCGCAAGGTGTGACATTTATAATATTGGGCGATAGACAATAGACAATGGAAAATAGAAAATAGAAAATAAATGATAGAAGACAGCACAAATAATTTAATAATTATTGTCCATCGTCTATTGTCCATTGTCCATTGTCCAAAAATTCCGTAACATAACTTTTAGAAAACTCATTTCCATTTACAAAACCGACAAATAATTTCCCATGCAGAAACTTGGACTTTATCAGAAACAGCATCAAAAACTCTCTCCGCAGCAAATTCAACTGATGAAATTGCTACAAATTCCCACCATGAATATAGACCAACGTATTCAAGAAGAAATGGAAATTAATCCTGTTTTGGAAACGGGTGATGTGTATGAAGAAGATAATTTCGGCGCAGACTTACCGGAAACACCCGGCACCGACGAATTTGACGACAGCAGCAGTGAAGCCGAAGATTTCAGAGAGGAAGAAGAAGAACGCTTGCCGAACGATGATTATGAATTGGATGAATACCTTGAACGCTATATCGAAGATGACCCTTCGATGTATAAAACCAAAGGCGAATCGGGTGGTAATGAAGAAGAAGAAAAAACGATTCCTATTGCCGTTGAAAATAGTTTTCACGAATATTTAGAGCAACAACTCGGTTTGCTTGATTTGAAAGAGAAAAACGATTTACTTATTGCTAAACAAATTATCGGCTCTATTGACGATGATGGTTATTTGCGCCGCGAAATTGCTGCTATTACCGATGATTTACTTTTTGCTCAAAATATAGAAGTTACGGAAGACGATGTTTTGCGGATGTTGGATAAAATTCAACGTTTCGATCCGCCGGGTATTGGTGCGCGTACTTTGCAAGAGTGTTTGTTGCTGCAAATTAGAAACAAAATAGAACATCATAAACTGTTACCGATTGATATTTTTAATTTGCGGACAGCGGCGCGCATCGTAAATGATTATTTCGATGAATTTTCTAAGAAGCATTATACAAAAATGCAAAGGTCTTTAAATGTAGATGAAGACGGTTTGAAAATCGCGATTGACGAAATCGTTAAACTCAATCCGCGTCCAGCAACCGGTTATGCAAGCGACAGAGAACGCAACCAACAATATATTGTACCAGATTTCAGTATAGAAAATAGAGAAGGTGCTTTAGAACTCATCGTTGACAGCCGTAACGTGCCGGATTTGCGCATCAGCGAACACTATAAAGACATGTTGAAATCGTATAAAAACAGTGGCGGTCGTCATTCCGATAGGATGCAGAAAGAAGCCATCATGTTTATTAAACAAAAAATTGATTCGGCTAAATGGTTTATTGATGCTATTCGTCAACGCGAACAAACGATGTTTCGCACCATGTATGCAATTTTACAATACCAATACGAGTTTTTTTTGACGGGCGACGAAAAACGCCTCAAACCCATGATTTTAAAAGATATTGCCGATGTGACGGGTTTAGATATTTCTACTGTCTCTCGCGTTGCCAATTCAAAATACGTGCAAACCGAATTTGGTACTAAATTATTAAAAGGTTTCTTTTCCGAATCGCTTCAAACCAGTGAAGGTGATGAAGTTTCTACGCTCGAAGTGAAAAAAATCTTGACCGATATTATTGGTGCCGAAAGTAAAAAGAAACCGTTGTCCGATGAAAGATTAAAATCCATGCTCATGGCATCTGGCTACAATATTGCGCGTCGTACCGTTGCCAAATATCGCGAACAACTCAATGTGCCGGTGGCGCGTTTGCGCAAAGAATTGGGAAAAGCGGGATAGTTTTTAATGGTTAATGGTTAATGGTTAATTTCTTTTTTGAAAAAAATCTTGAAATTTTTAAATCCTTTAATCTTGGTTTTTTAAATTAAAAAAATGCGCAGAGAAAAATAAATTTCTTTGCGCATTTTTTTACGAGCGAGTATTTTTTTTTATTTCAGTGAACCGTGTATAACGCGAACTGACTTAATTCTAATAATATTATTGTCAATTGTAAAAACTTGTTCGGATATTAAGGATTGAACCTCTTTACTAATTACCCATTCTATGCCTTGAGTTAACCGAACGCCACCGGTCAGAGTCCGCAAGGTTTCTTTCATTAAATCACTTACCTCAGTAGATTTTCCTACCTCTACAATTTTTTTTAGAGTAAATCTTATTTCTTCTGGTGCTACCCAATCTATGCGACGATATTTTTCAGGTAGATTACTTCTGTCCCTGGCTTTTTCAATTTGATGGTTTAAAAGACAAAAAAATTCGCCACGTTTAATCCATTCGCCACGTTTACAGCCTAGATGCAAAACACTATCAAATTTAGCATCAATAATATTTCCGGCACGACCAAAACCAAAACTTTGTCTAACGATCGTTTTTAGATGATTCTCATGTATAGGAGATTCAGCTTTTAGATATTGTGATATTATATTCAAAAGTATAGAATCTTCTTCAGCATATAAATCAAGACCAGAAAAATCTACTAATGCTTGTTGATAATTTATTTTCCATTGAGTCCTAAAATCTTCTTTTTGTTCAAATACGGGTTCGACAATAATAGGTATGTGATTAACAACGGGAGGAACGTCACTTTTCAATATTGCGATATGATCAAGTAGTTTTTGTAATTCGAGACTTGGATGTCTAAACCAATCTGTACTCCAAATACGATAAATTTTCCATCCTAAACCTTCTAAAACATCTTGTCTAATTCTGTCTCGTTCTCGAGCAGATCGAGAACTGTGATAAGTTGCACCGTCGCACTCAATACCAAGTAAATATCGCCCTTTTTGTTCAGGATGTGGTATTGCCAAGTCTATAAAATAACCTACTGAACCTATTTGAGTATGTATTTCATAACCTTCTTTTTCTAAAGCCCATTTCACTGCATCCTCAAATGGAGAATATGTGGGTTTATTGGTAGAAATTGCTAAGTTAAAATTTCTGTTTTGCGCAAAATCTAAAAAAGCTTTTAGAATTGTTAATCCTTTTGAATCTGTTTCAGACACCGGTAAGTCTGCGGCTGTAAAATTAGAAAATATAACACATTTTAATCTTGCTCGCGTGAATAATACATTAAGTCTTCTTTCTCCACCTACACGATTTACAGGTCCAAAATTTTTACTCAGTTTTCCTTCGATAGTTTTACCGTAACAAATGCTCACAAAAATAACATCGCGTTCATCGCCTTGTACATTTTCAAGGTTTTTAACAAAGAAGGGTTCTTTTGCATTTTCGGCAGAACTCATATATCTATCAAAAGCAGTATCTTCTTTTCGGACTTTCATTAATAGATTTTCAATACAATCTTTTTGAACATTACTGAAAGCCACTATTCCGATTGAACGTTTGTCCGGATTTGGATAGGCGATTGAATGTTCACGTAAAGCATTAACTATATAAAGAGCTTCTTTTTCGTTTTTTCGAGCAGAATATATCGTATTGGGTAAATGTATGAATTTCAATCCCAATTCTTCATTTTGAGCGAAAGCACTTGGCAGATTGATAAGTTTATCGTCATAAAAATATTTGTTAGAGACAGCAATCAACGATTCATGTTTGCTTCTATAATGCCACTGCAACATGGTCTGTTTAGCATTTTTAGTTACAAGTAAATCCAAAATACTTTCCATGTCTGTTATTGAAGAAGACTCACTTTCTTCATCAAATTCTTCCGAATCAACGTCTTGATTAAAAAAATTACTTGGTGGCAATTGCTTATCATCACCAACTACTACAGCATTAGCTCCTCGCAATAAAGCACCGAAGGCTTCTATCGGCTTAACTTGACTGGCTTCGTCAAAAATCACATAATCAAATTTTATCGTGTCGGGTTTCAAAAATTGGGCAACAGACAATGGACTCATCATAAACACAGGTTTAATTTGTACAATTATATCTCCTGCTTGGTCTAATAATTTTCGTAATGGTAAATGCCGACGTTGTTTATTTATTTCGTTTCTTAACACACTCATAGGATTACCAAATGAATCAATTCCGGGTATTCGCCCCAAATGCTCATATTTAATTTTGGTACTGATTTAAAATGTATGCTCTGTTTTAATAAGCGATTTATGCTTATTTCTTAAATGAATGTATGCTTTTAGGATACCGTAATGCATATCATCCT
>JAYTNA010000533.1:0-7545 GCA_043748865.1 Saprospiraceae bacterium | reverse complement strand
ATTTTCTTTAAAAGTATTTAAGCCGATTTGTTCCGATAAATAAATTTGTGCTGCTGAAGAAGGCAATAAATCTTCGCCACGCGCAATAAAATTTATTTGAGATGAACAATCGTCAACGACCGAAGCTAAATGATACGCCGGCAAACCATTTTTTTGTCGCACGATAAAATCATCAATTGCAATATTTTGTTCGCTAAAAAATTCTCTGAAATTTATTTTTTTATTTGTCGGTGTTTTGATGCGCCACGCCACATCCGGCGTATCTAAAGGAATGCTTAAATCGCGACAAGTTTGAGGATATGTGCCATGAGGAGAAATGATTCTCACATCTTGTCTCGAACAAGTGCAAGCATACACCGCATTTTTTTCTACCAATAGGTTCAGATATTTTTTGTAAACATCAACACGTAAATGTTGGGAAAAATTTTTCTTAAAATCTTCTACACTTCTTGGTCCTTCATCGTAATCTAACTCCAACCATTTTAAAGTTTTAAAAATATCTTCGATGTATACGTCGCGTGTGCGTTCCTCATCTAAATCGTCAATGCGCAAATAAATTTTTCCGTTAATAACCCGCGTCATCAACCAAGTAATGGCAAAAGTTGTGCAATTGCCGATATGTAAATAACCGCTCGGTGTCGGTGCAAAACGGGTAGTAAGCCTCATTTAATTGACAGTTGATAATTGACAATTGACAATTATTTTTTCTTTATCAACTGTCAATTGTCAACTACTAATTATTTTCGTTGTCAACTGTCAATTGTCAATTGTCAATTAATTTACTATTCTCTCAAAAAATCCAATTCCTCGCCGGCATTTAATTTGACGATGACAGACGGTTCATTCAAATCGGTGTTTTCGTGTTTATATTTTACTACCAAATCAACGCCTTCTATAATTTCCGATGAAACAGCTTTAAAATTTTTAGGAAACGGACTACCATGAATGTTCGCAGAAGTGGCGATAATAGGTTTGCCGAATTGCTCAATCAGTTCTCTGCAAAAAGCATCTTGCACGACGCGAATAGCAACACTCCCATTTTTTGATAAAACATTCGGCGCAATGTGAAACGCTTCGTCGTAAATAACCGTTAAGGGGCGTGAGTGATAGAGTAAAAGCGTTTCGATGCGCGGATGAACATGTACTATATATTTTTTCAGCATCTCGACAGAACTCACTAAAGATACTAAACCTTGTTCTTTTTTTCTTTGCTTTAGTGCTAAAACTTTCTCCACGGCTTCCGGATTAGTAGCATCGCAACCGATACCCCAGATCGTGTCGGTAGGAAAAAGAATTGTACCACCGGTGTTTAAAACATTCAATATTTCGTCAAATTTTTCGTTTTCAAGCATACATTTTTATTTTGTTTAAATCTTTATTATATTTACATTCTAAGCTACAATTCTTATGTTTTTAAAATTGAAATCATTTTAATTTTGAAAATTATAATAACCACGGTTTTAAACGTAAATATGTACTTCTTGTTTTGAATGACTCGATGATTTTTATTCCAATAATCAAGGTAATCCTAAAAATCATAAGAGTTATAGCTCAGACAATTTTTTATTTTCGAGCAAGCGTTTAGCAATTTAATTGTCTCTTTATTGAAAAAAAAATTATTTTTACTCTGCAAAATTATTGACTCTTGGACAAGATAAAAAAAATCTTACTTTTTGTTTTAGTAACAATTCCATTCATTGTGTCGGCAAAACATATTGTCGGCGGTGAAATTACATATAAATTTAAAAGCCGCACCGGTAATAAGACAACTTTATCTTTTACAATGAAGATTTATCGGGATAGTCTTTCCGCTCTTAACGGAGTAGGTACTCGCGGTGCGCCATTAGATGATCCGGCTTCTATCAGTATTTTTCTTAAAAAAGCAGGCACACTTATTACGACTTTTAGTCAACGTTTACAGTCAACAACCCATGTAAATAAAAATTCGCTTCCATGCCTTATTACTTCAAATGATGTAGTTGTTCAAGAAGGTACTTATGCTTGGGATCAAGACTTACCCGATTTGGCAGATACAACCGAGTCTTATGTTGTTGTTTATCAAAGGTGTTGCAGAAACTATGATATTATCAATATCTACAATTCTAATAACGTAGGTGCTACATACACAGTTGAAATTACACAATATGCTCTGACAAATAAAAACAACTCTCCTGACTTTAAATCTTTCCCGCCTTTACTTTTATGTTCGGGTCAGCCAATAAATTTTGATCATGGTGCAATAGATATTGAAGGCGATCAGTTAGTATATCGTTTTTGTCAACCAATTGCCGGCGGCGGTCCCGGTATGGGTGGTGGAGATAAATGTAATACACCATCACCTATGCCGGCTTGTTATCCACCCGATGGGCAAATTTCTTTCAAAACGCCTACTTTTTCTTACGATATACCGCTCGGAGAAGGACCGACGATTGACTCGAATACCGGTTTAATTACAGGTGATGCACCCGCCGTAGGGCGTTACGTCGTTTCTGTTTGTGTTGAAGAATACAGAAATGGCAGACTGTTAAGTATTTTGCATCGCGATTTTCAATTTAATGTTTTTTCCTGCGCGCGTGTCGTTGAAGCGATGATTAAAGCAGATACTGTTATTAAGGCTACGAGAACTTATGTCATACAAGCGTGTGGCGCAAAAAATGTAGCTATATCTAATTTAAGTCTAGGTAGAGATCATGTGAATGATTTTCGATTTCAAATAAACATTCCGAATGATACAATTAAATACTCGACTTGGGAACCGACGATTAATTTTCCGGATACCGGCGTGTATAAAGGTAATTTATTTTTAAATCCGGGTACGCAATGCGGTGACACGATTAATATCTTATTTAAAGTTTTTCCGAAAGCGCAAACGAATTTTTCTTATACCTACGATACGTGCGTGTCCGGACCTGTAACTTTTAAAGATAAATCTCATTCCGACGGCGGTGCGATAAAATCATGGTTGTGGAATTTTTCTGACGGCAGTCAATCAACAGTACAAAATCCAATACATCTGTACAGAACGCCCGGACTAAAAAATATTACTTTATTCACGCAAGATGTGAAAGGTTGTAAATCAGATACAACTGCTAATATAAATTATGAACCTGTACCGGCTCTAATTGTCATACAACCGAGTACGTTTCGAGGGTGTACGCCGGAAAAGGTTTTTTTCAATAATTTATCGTTTCCGATTGATAGCACTTATGATATAAAATGGACTTTCGGCGATACAGGTGTGAGTAAAGCGATAAGTCCGACACATACTTATACAACACCCGGCGTTTACGCTGTGCATTTAGATATTACTTCGCCCATAGGTTGTAAAACAAGTAAAAATTTTCCGGATTGGATAACCGTATTGCAAGGAACTAAGGCAGATTTCACTTTCACGCCGACAAAAGTTACATCGCTTAATAAAACCGTAAATTTTATTGATAAATCTGCTTTCGCTTCGCGTTGGACCTGGAATTTTAATTTGAGAGGCACATCATTTTTCCAGAATCCGGTTTATACTTTTCAAGATACCGGATTACAAAAAATTCGACTCATCACCTCCAATCAGTATTGTAACGATACGATTGTGAAATATCTCGATATTGAACCGGTTGTATCTTATTTTTTGCCAAACGCATTTACTCCAAACGATGATGCCGTGAATGATTTATATAAAGGGGCAGGACATTTGGACGGTATGCTCAGTTTCAATATGAAAATTTGGAATCGTTGGGGGGAATTAATATTTGCAACGACTAATGCATTGGAAGGTTGGAACGGCAGAAAAAATAATTCCGGTGAACCTGCACCGCCCGATGTTTATATATGTGTCGTCACATACATCACGCCACGCGGAGAAACAAAAGAGTTGAGAAGTTATGCGACGTTGGTGAGGTGATTTAATTAACCACATAGGCATATAAAAAACATAGATTTACAAACTATGTTTTTTATGTGTCTCTGTGGTTAAAAATCTTTTATTTAAAATCAAACTCAATTGTATCTCCGGGTTTTACTTTGCCTTCTTTTTTAGGATTAATTTTATCCGAATTTTTCTCAGGTTCGGATTTTTCTTTAACTTTCGGCGTTACTTCAAGTTCAATATTCGATTTAGAACGCGACATCACATTTTTTATTTCCGATTGTTTGATGTCTAATATTTTTTGGTCACTCAATCTGTTACCCAATGCTTTCCAACCTTTAATATCTATAAATTCACCAAGTGACACTTCACCGCCGTGAATTTTTTTCGATCCGGCTTTCAACATATACGTAATCACCGGATTGTCTTCAACGGAAGCGAACAACAATGCGGACTTTTTATGATCTGTGATAAAAGAAAAGCGTTCATTGATTTTAGTCGTTTCAATTTTAAAACGTTTTACCATCGTCCATTCTTTGTGTCCGTCGAAATGCACCGCTGTTACGACTGTATTTTTTTCTAATTTACCAAGATGAATAAACGTATTAACATCAAATTGTTTGACGCCATCAGGTTCAATAATTTCGTAAGAACCATCTTTATAAACGACAAGTATTGTATCGCCGGTATCAAATTCGCCGAGTAAACGCCCGCGTTCATTATCGTTGAGTTTGCCGACAATTTCATCGAAAGACCATTTTTTTGCGCCGAGTGTAGAACGCCCGACTTCTTTTTGTTTGATTTGGCGAACGGGATACTTCGTCACGATATTACCTTGTGAGGTTCTACCTTTAATCGCAATTTCACTAAAATCAAAATCAAGATTTTTAATTTTAGCCATACAATTTTGCGTGAGTTGAATACCGACCACTTCCGATTCGCCATTCGGATTAGCCGTAAAATATAAAAGTTTTGAATTATCGTTCCCCATCGTCAAATCATAATCGGTGCCGCGTGTAATCGCCGTCACATTGAAACGTTTGGCGTAATTGATGCCGGATTTTCCGTCCGAATAAATTAAATTATAAGTCGTGCGCTCATCATTTTTTTTCCAAACTGCTATATGAATAATATCTTTTCCGACAAAAACTTTATCCGCAACTTTCACTACTTGAAATTTTCCATCTTTTCTGAACACGACAATATCATCAATATCGGAGCAATCTTCGATAAACTCATCTTTTTTTAAACCGGTACCAATGAAGCCATCTTTTCTGTTCACATAAAGTTTCGCATTATTCGCCACCACTTCACTCGCTTGAATCGTATCGAAAACTTTTATTTCTGTTTTACGTTCTTTGCCCTTGCTGTATTTTTTATAAATATCTTCAAAAAATTTGATCGCATAATCCGTCAGATGTGCTAAATCGTGTTTAACTTGTACCAATTCGTCAAGAAGTTTTTGAAGAAACTCATCCGCTTCAAAAGTATTATATTTAGAAATGCGTTTGATGCGAATTTCAGTTAATCGAGCAACATCTTCCGTACTAATTGCTCTCAGTAAAATTAGTTTAGGCGGTTTGTTTGAGACTAACTGACTAACCGACTTGCTGACTAACCGACTATCATCCGGTTCTAAAACATATTTTTTCAATTCAGTCGGAATAATTTTCAGAACTTCTTCCCAACTTTCGGCTTCTTCAATTTTATGATAAATACGATTACTGATAAAAATCTTTTCCAAACTTGCTGCGTGCCATTTTTCTTCGAGTTCATCTTTTCTGATTTCCAATTCGCGGCGCAAAAGATCTTTTGTACTTTCGGTATTCAAACGCAAAACTTCATTCACATCCATGAAATGCGGTTTGTCATCAATGATGATACACGCATTCGGTGACAACGACATTTCACAATCTGAAAAAGCATAAAGCGCGTCAACCGTAACATCGGGCGAGACACCGGGTTGTAATTCAATCGCAATTTCTACATCTTTTGCGGTGTTGTCAGTTACTTTTTTTATTTTTATTTTTCCTTTTTCACCCGCTTTCAAAATACTTTCAATTAAATCGCCGGTAGTGATGCCGTAAGGTATATCTTTTATAAGGAGCAGTTTTTTATCTTTTGAAATTTCAATGCGCGCTCGCACACGCACTTTTCCACCGCGTTTTCCACCGATGTAATTTGACACATCTACCATGCCACCCGTCAAAAAATCCGGAAGAATATTAATAGGTATGAGCTTTGAGCTGTGAACTTTGAGTTTTTTCTCATCCGTCTCAAGACTCATAGCTAATAACTCACGGCTGTTTTTCAGTACATCAATACTCGCTTTTATGAGTTCATTAAAATTGTGCGGTAAAATCTTTGTTGAAAGTCCGACAGCAATACCGTCCACACCTTGAGCCAACAGCAACGGAAATTTTGCAGGTAAAGTCATCGGCTCACGTTTTCTGCCGTCGTAACTCAACTGCCAATTCGTTATTTGCGGATTGAACAGCACATCTAGCGCGAATTTAGAAAGTCGTGCTTCAATATAACGTGCTGCCGCCGCGCCGTCGCCGGTGCGCGTATCACCCCAATTGCCTTGACAATCAATTAATAAATCTTTTTGACCGAGATTAACCAACGCATCACCAATAGCTGCATCACCGTGCGGATGATATTGCATCGTTTGTCCGATAATGTTTGCTACTTTATGATAACGCCCGTCATTCATTTCATTCATCGCGTGCAGAATCCGGCGTTGAACGGGTTTCATACCGTCACCGAGTTCCGGAATTGCACGTTCAAGAATGACATACGAAGCATAATCCAAAAAATAATCTTCGTACATATTACCGAGCGTAATGATCTGATCACCATTTGCATCTGCGTTATTGCTGTTTACGGGTGCTGCTGAAAGTCTTTTTGCCATTTTTCGTTAATTCGTGGATTCGTTTAATGGTTAATTTGTTAACGTGTTGATTTGTATTTGGGTTCAACGAGTTTAACGAACTAACTATTCAACCAATTTTACTGCAAAGAAAAATGTTTTTGAGCTAATATTTTAATTTTATAAAAACAATTTGTTTTAAAATTTTCAAAAAATAAAATTATTCCTAATTTGGCAAGAAATAACACAATGGAAGTTAATTAATCGAACCTCATTGTCATGTATGTACTAAACTTTTTTACCGCCTTTCAAAACATCTTGCAAAGTTTTTAACTCATCGAATTTACCATTAATGATAAGTTGCGCTTGTTCAGCCCAAGTAGTCGGATTAATCATTTGCAAGCGATTTTTTCTGAGAAGTATTTTTAAAGAATCTACATCTGATGTCGCAAGCGATTTAAAAGTGCTGATATCGGAAATATTCAAAATTTCCGCAACTTTTTTACCGATACCTTCGATTAAAGTTAAATCATTAGAAGCGTAATTGACAGAAGTTCCTACCTTAGTTAAATTGCTTTCAGGTGTATTAACAATTTCGGCCATTTTAGGAATTTTTTCTACCGCAACTGTTTGCACTTTTGGAACAACATAGGTAGGAGCAGTAATATTTTTAGTTGTTTCCGTTTTTACAGGTTCTATTGATACTTCGGAAACGTTTTCTTGAGGTGGTGCCATCTGAAAATTATGTTTTTCGACTTTCGCAACCTTTTGACCGGACGGTTGCTTAACCGTTTTTTCAAGAATGGGAATCGTA
>JAYTNA010000532.1:0-7167 GCA_043748865.1 Saprospiraceae bacterium | reverse complement strand
CTTCATTAAAATTGTTAAAGAACAAAAAAAAGTCTATATTTGTAAAAAATACGGCAATGATAATTACAACTGTTTACGACGAAATCATTAATTTTATAGCAACCGGAACGAGTCCGGAAAAAGTTATTGCTTTTCGCCCATCAATACAAATGCAAGCGCATGTTTCGGATTTGGTATTCAGAGAAAAAAATGCCGGCCTAAGCTCCGACGAAAAATTGGAATTGGAAAATTATATGGTCATTGAACATTTAATGCGCATGGCTAAAGCACGAGCATTTCAATTAACGCGCCCTAAATGAGCTATATTTCTGAAACTATAAGAAATAAAGTACGTCATCGCGCCAAAAATTGTTGCGAGTAAAGTAATGAAGGTTTAAAAAAAAAATTAAAAATGATACAAACTCCTGCACCGCTTTCCAATATGCAAGTCGAATTGTTGAAACTCTATTCTGTGGGTATTGCTGACGAACATTTGGAAGAACTTAAAATTCTTATCGCCAAGTTCTTATTTGCTAAGGCACGTTCAAAAGCCGATAAAGTTTGGGATGAAAAAAAATATACAGATGAGGTTATTAACGCTTTGATACAGAAACATGATTAATCGTGATTTGCGTATCGTGATTGATACCAATATTATTATCAGAGCAGTTTCGGGTCGTTCTCTGTCAAGTACAATTTTTGATGCTTTACTCAATCAAGAATTCAAACTCTATGTATCTACCGAAATTTTGTTGGAGTATGAAGAAATTCTGACGAGAATTTATGATGCCGAAATTTCAGAATTAGTGATAAGTGCGCTTTTGGTTTTACCCAATGTTATACGAACAGAAATTTACTATAATTTGTGTTTAATTAGTGCCGATGCAGACGATGATAAATTTGTGAATTGTGCTTTTGCCGCCAATGCACATTATATTATCTCTGATGACGGTCATTTTAAGGTTCTTCAACACATTAATTTTCCTTCTTTTAAAGTATTGTCTTTTAAAGATTTTAATCTATTGTTGAGTACAATCTAATTACAAAAAATATACAACATTCATTTTTGTTGCTTTACAGTTTTGAAACCAAGCCGATGAACGTTTGAAAATCAAATCATGAAAAAAACATTTTTACTCGTCCTTTTAATTTTGGTTTTAGGATTTTATTTATACCCTTCTCAAAAATTTACATTTGAAGATAATTATCCGCAACAAGATGAAATTTTGACATCACTTCAAAATTTCAGAAAACAACCGACGCGAGAAATAGAAATCGGCGGACAAAATTGGAAATATTACAGCGGCGGAATCGGAGACACTACAATTTTGTTCCTGCACGGCATGGGCGGTTCTTATGATATTTGGTGGCAACAAATAAATTATTTTAAAAATAAATATAGAATTATAAGTACAACTTATCCGCCCGTTGAAAATTTAAAAGATTTATCTGCGGGTGTAATCGCTATTCTCGATAAAGAAAAAGCAAATAAAATTATTATTGTAGGGACTTCACTCGGAGGGTATTTAGCACAATATTTAACCCAAAATTTTCCGGACAGAGTTGTTAAAGCATCATTCGGAAATACATTTCCGCCTAACACGATTCAAAAAGCAAAAAACGATAAGTTGACAAAAATAATGTCATTCCTGCCGGAATGGTTTGTAATTAAAGAAATCAGAAAAAAATACAACGCCGAAGTAATTCCGGCATCCGAAAACTCGCTAATTGCAAAAGCATTTTTAAATGAATTATTGGGTAAATATGTCACTCGAAAAGTTTTTTTGGCACGTTATCATTGTGTAGTAGATCCTTTTGAAGTAAAAGTAAATCCGACTGTTCCTCTGCAAATTATTGAAGCAGACAATGACCCTTTAGTTGAAAAAGAAATCAGAGAAATGCTCAAATCAACCTATCCGCAAGCAAAAGTCATTACCATCCACAATCAAGGACATTTTTCCTATCTGAGTGAAGCGAACCAATATAATAAAATTATTGAAGATTTTATTGGCAATAAATAACAAAGGCTGTAAAGAAGAGATAATGAAAATAAAAAATGATACAAACGCCTGCACCGCTTTCCAATATGCAAGTCGAATTATTGAAACTCTATTCAGCAGGTATTGCGGACGAACATTTGGAAGAACTTAAAAGTTCTTATTTGCTAAGGCACGTTCAAAAGCTGATAAAGTTTGGGATGAAAAAAAATATACTGATGAGGTTGTTAACGCTTTGGTATATAAACATGATTAATCGTGATTTGCGTATCGTGATTGATACCAATGGGTGAATTCAAGTTCTAAGTGCAACAAATAAAAAAATCTTGGTGAAAATTTTAGTAGGCATTAAAAAATTTATAATCAACAACACAATTAGATGTTTAAACAAAAAAACCTCCGAAAGAAAAATCTCTCTCGAAGGTCTTTTATAACTCGTAACCTATAACCCATAACTTATAACCTTTTAGTTCATCAACTCATAAATTCCCGCGATACCTTGTCCGCCGCCGACACACGCTGTTACCATGCCGTATTTATTGCCGCGCCGACGCATTTCGTTGAACAATTGAACGGAAAGTTTCGCGCCGGTACAACCCAACGGATGTCCAAGCGCCAATGCACCGCCGTTGACGTTGACAATATCCGGATTTAATCCGGACTCTTGAATCACGGCAAGTGCTTGTGCCGCAAACGCTTCATTAAGTTCAATGAGATCAATATCTTGTAATTTTAATCCCGCTTTTTTCAACGCTTTTGGTATCGCAGCGCACGGACCAATGCCCATCGTAATCGGTTCAACACCGGCAACACTGCATGAAAGCATCCGTGCAATCGGTTTTAAATTCAATTTACCCGCCAATGTATTGCTCATCACAATCACAAACGCCGCGCCGTCGGAGGTTTGAGAAGAATTGCCGGCAGTGACAACGCCTTTTGTATCGAATGCCGGACGCAATTTTGCCAAGCCTTCCATACTCGTATCGGCACGCACGCCTTCATCTGTTTGCATGATGAATTTTTTCGATTGACGTTTATCGTTCTCTATCCAAATTTCTTCCACTTCTACCGGCACAATTTCGCTCGCGAATGCACCGCCGGCAATGGCAGCTGCCGCTTTTTGATGCGACCGCACCGCAAAAGCATCTGCCGCGTCGCGCGTGATGTGAAATTTTTGCGCCACCGCTTCGGCAGTTAATCCCATGCCGACAACATAATCCGGCGTGTCGCGTGCGACTTGATAACTCGGCGCAAGTTTATAACCCGTCATCGGAATCATACTCATGCTTTCCGTTCCGCCTGCGATATAACACTCACCCATGTTCGCTTTTATTTTCGCAACGGCAATTGAAATGGCTTCCAAACCGGACGCGCAATAGCGATTGATGGTAACCCCTGGCACTTCTTTACCCAAAGCGCGCAATGAAATTTGTCTGCCGAGTTGCAAACCTTGTTCGCCTTCCGGATTTGCACAGCCGACAATCACATCATCCACGAGCGACGGATCGAGTTCCGGCACTTGCGCCATGAGATGTTTGATAATTTCGACGGCGAGATCGTCGGAGCGATAATTTTTGAAACTGCCGCGTCCCGCTTTGCCTATTGCAGAACGATAACCGGCGATGATATAAGCATCTTCCATTTTTTCGATTTTGGATTTTCGATTTTGGATTTTCGATTTCGATTTCCTTTCACAATTTTTCGATTTCGATTATCTTATTTTTCGATTTTATTTTTTAAATTATTTAAACTTGCTTTTTTTATTGATGCAACAATTATTGCGATTAATTCGTCACCTTCTTTGTATATTGGAACAATATCTTGGCGTAATGCGGATTCTACTGCGACCGTAAATTCCAGCCAAAATAGAGATTCGTCCAATTCTTCTTCCACTATTCTGAGCTTATGAATAAAATCGGGTTTTGATTTTCCTCTGCAAGCAGCCCTGTAATTCGCTGCCGAGGAAGTTGATAAGCGAATAATTTGGTTGCGAATCACTTTTAAATCTTCTTCTTTCGAAAACTTTCTTGTGAAAAGTACCACAGAAACTGCCCAATCTTTAAACCTTTTTTTAATTCATCTTTAGTCATAATTTGATTTTCGATTTCGAATTTCGGATTTTTTTAAATTTTACGATTTACTCGACTGACAATTTTAATCTTAGATTTTCAAAAAAAAATTACACTTATTTTTAAATCCAAAATCCAAAATCCAAAATCCAAAATTCAAAATCCCTCTAATTACGAAGCGGTTTATTATTTTGAAGCATATACTGGATTCTCTCCAAAGTTTTTTGCTCACCGCAAAGCGACAAAAACGCTTCGCGTTCAATATCTAGAAGATATTGCTCGCTGACGTGCTGTGCACCCGTTAAATCGCCGCCGCTTAAAACATAGGCAATTTTTTTCGCAATTTTTATATCGTGTTCCGATGCGTAATGACCTAAAAGTAAAGTGTGTGCCGCTACATACAAAGCTGCAAGTCCCGTTCTGCCGAGTACAAGAATATCTTTACGCGGTGCTTTCGGTACGTAATTGTCGGCGAGGTCTAAAACTTTTTTCTTCGCATCGGCGATCGCACGGTCTTTGTTTGTCACGACTGTATCTTTTCCATTTTGCAAATAACCGAGATTAAATGCTTCGGATGCACTTGTGGAGACCTGCGCTTGTGCAATCGTTTTAAATTTTTCGATGAGTGTCGGAATTTGTACGTCGCCTTCAAAAAAAGCATCGCTCGCACGTACTGCAAATTCTTTTGTACCGCCGCCGCCCGGAATAACACCGATACCGGCTTCAACGAGACCGATATAAGATTCGGCAGCAACCATTGAGGCATCGGCGTGCATCGTAAACTCGCAACCGCCGCCGAAAACATAACCTTGCGTCGCAATCACAACCGGAATAGATGAATAACGAATGCGCATAGAAGTTTGTTGAAAATAATTTACACCCATATTCAATTCATCCCATTCTTGTTGAAATGCCGACATACCGATCATCATGATATTCGCGCCGACAGAAAAATTTACGCCGTTGTTACCAATCACCAACCCTTTCCAACCTTGTTCTTCTGCCAACTGAATCGTGTCATTGATGCCGCGCAAAACGCCTTCACCGATTGAATTGGCTTTCGAACGAAACTCGAGACACAAAACGCCTTCACCGATGTCGTGTACACAAACTTCCGAATTTTCGTACACCGGTTTTTTATCGCGCAAAGTATCCAAGAAAATATACGCGCTGCCACCCGGCATCGCATGATACGATTTCGAGTTTACATCGTAATATTTTTTGATACCGCCTTCCACTTTATAAAAACTCGTGTTACCTGCCGCAACTATTTCTTTCACCCAATTCGCCACCGTTAATCCGTCAGCTTCCGCCGCTTTTATACCGTTTTCGATTCCGATAACATCCCAATATTGAAACGGACCGAGATCCCATGCAAAACCTGCACGCAAAGAATCGTCAATTGCATACAGCGTATCAGAAATTTCCGGTATCCGATGTGATACATAAGCAAACAATCCTGCTAAAGATTTTCTAATGAGTTCACCGCCTTTATCCGGCGCGTTGAAAATAGCGCGCACGCGATTCGGTAAATCTTCAATTTGTTTTGCCGTTGCGACGGATGCCAGCGTAGATTTTTTTGATTCGCCGTACTCCAAAGTTTCTAAATTCAGCGTCAAAGAAATTGGTCTGCCCGTCGCATCTTTCTCGCCGGTTTTTTTGTAATAACCCTGACCGGATTTATTACCGTAAAATTTATTATCTAACAAAAACTGAAAGTATTTCGGAATTTCGAAAGAACCAGTTTGCTCGTCGTTCGGACAATTATTTTTGATGCCTTTAATCACATTCGCCGAAGTATCATGTCCGACTAAATCGCCGAGTTTAAATGTACCCGTTTTCGGGCGACCGATTGCCGGACCGGTGAGTGCGTCCACGTCTTCAATCGTCAAACCCAATTGCGATGTGAGTTGAAAAATTTTCGCCATGGCATAAACGCCTACGCGATTGGCGATAAACGCCGGCGTATCCTTACACAGCACAGTCGTTTTTCCAAGCGTTCTATCGCCGTAGTGCATCAAGAAACTCACGACTTCTTTATCCGTTTCGGTTGTTGGAATAATTTCCAGTAATCGCATATAGCGCACCGGATTAAAGAAATGCGCACCGCAGAAATTTTTTCTAAAATCATCGGAACGACCGGCTGCCATCATATTTATGGGAATACCCGATGTGTTGGAAGTGACAAGCGTTCCGATTTTGCGGTACTTTTCTACTTTTTCAAACACCTGTTGTTTAATGTCGAGGCGTTCAACAACGACTTCGATTATCCAATCGCAATCGGCAATTTTCGGCATATCGTCGTCAAAATTACCGAGCGTGATGTGGCTTGCGAAGGCTTTGTCGTACAACGCCGCCGGTTTTGATTTCAAAGCATTATCGAATGCACCTTGCACAATGCGATTGCGCTCTTTCGGCTTTTTTTTCTGCTCATCGGTTAAATCGAACGGGACAATATCGAGCATCAAAACTTCCACGCCGCAATTAGCAAATTGACACGCGATACCCGAACCCATGAGACCCGAACCAAGAACAGCTACTTTTTTTATTCTTCTCATCATATTTTGGATTTTGGATTTTGGATTAGGAGAATAATTTATCAAAAAAAATTACGCACAACTATTTTTTTTAAATTTTTTTCAAAAAAAATTAAAAAAATCGAGGCGTTGATATTTTTTATCGAACTTCTTTTTCTTTGCGAACTTTGCGACTCTCTTTGCGTTCCTTGCGTTTAATTTTACTGCAACAAATGCAAAGAGAGTCGCAAAGTTCGCAAAGAAAATAGAAATATTACCACTCCTGTAAATTTGCCGGCAACAAAAAATTTTACGCGACAGCATTTGAGAATTAAATGACTGCATAAAAATCGTAAATGTTTTAATTTCGGCGAAATTTCGCAATTTATTTTTTATTATTATAGAAATACGTGTGAAAATAATTATTTTTTTAGAGAATTGGTGGGAATTGCGTTTTAGTTTTAATTGTTGCTCATTCCTTTCGAGTATGAAAGAATAACTATTGCTTCATTTGCTTTTTTAATTCCTCTATTTGTTTTTGTAATTCTTCGTTTTTAAGCCTTTCAGTTTCTGCTTTTTTTCGTTCTGCCTCTGCTTTTTTGCGTT
>JAYTNA010000531.1:0-4281 GCA_043748865.1 Saprospiraceae bacterium | reverse complement strand
TTAAAGTCAATACACCGGATTCAATTGATTGTTCCGGCGGTACACGCACAACTTCGTTGGTGACGACGATTCAAAAAGAATTATTGTGTACTAAAAGCCAGACTATGTGCCAAGCGGAAGTCATTACAACTTCAAACGGTGAGTTATTTTTCAATTTGAATATCGGCGTAGATACAATTGCAATTTTGGCAAACGGCGCACCGGTTAGCAATAATCAAATTAATGCAACGCTCGGTCAAAAAGTGCATTTATCTACAGCATTAGGAACAAATTTGGAATGGCGCGACGCTGATAATAATACTGTTTTGAGTACCGATACTGCTTTTGATTACACACCGACACGTGACCTTACGAATATAACTGTAAAATCCGGTACAAAATGTATAACCGGTGTGACGCTTAAAATTATCGCACAACAAAATACAAATTATGTGATTACGGTGCGAGACACTGTCATTGAGTGCAGCGATTCTTTTCCGAAAATTTATCCAACAATTGTAATGCCTTCCGGTGGTTCTGCAACGTTTGCTTTCTATGATATTTTAACGCACACGAATTGCGGCGATAAATTGGTGCGCACATGGACAATTCCCGGCACATCGGCACAAGCGGTGCAGACAATTACGAAACGCGATACAAAAGCTCCGACAATAACGCCGAAAAATCCTTCGCTTCTCGGATTTAAAAGCGGCGATACTTTAACTGTTAATTGTAAAAATTTGCCACTATTGAAAGTTGAAGATATGACTTTCACGGATAATTGCGATGCCGCACCGCAAAAACAATTTTATGATGTTGCCCTGCAACGCGGCAATTGTTTGCGCGATAATTTTTTACAAGTATTACATTGCGCGTGGAAAGCAACCGACGCTTGCGGCAATACAAGCGTTTTCGATATTTTTATTAAAGTGATTGATAACGATACACCGGCTTTGGTAAACGTACCGCGTGATACAATTTTACAAAACAATTCGACATTGCCGATTGTGCCGACCAATATTTTTGCGCGTGACAATTGCGACGACAATCCGTCAATTGCGTTCATCGAAACACACAATAATAATATCACAACTAGGAAATGGACTGCCACTGATGCTTGCGGACACGCTTCCTTTTTGACCCAAAACATCACGCAAATACTTTTGCCGACGCGAATTATTGATACAGTTCCGCCGGATATAACTTTTATTTCTATTGATGATGTGAATAATGTAAACTATAGTTTCGGAATTGTATATGATAAATCATGTGAAGCAGAAGTATTTTTGAAAAAAGCAAATGCTGTCGTTAAAGACAATTACGATAAAACACCTGTTGTCCGTTTCGATTCTACTGTCACCGTAAAATTAAAGGTATGTAATGCTGCAGGTTATCTTTGGACGAAAAAATATACTTGGACGGCATCTGACTCATCAGGTAATACAAATTCAAAATCCCTTACTTTTCGATTTATTGATATAGTGCCGCCTGTTTTTTCATCAAAACCAGCCGATATCACGATCAATTTCGCAGATACTATTCCGAATGTGAAAATATTTGCGATGGATAATTGCACGGAAGTAAAACTCACCGTTGGCATTCAAAATCTTCCGCAGACATTAATTGACAGCTGTTTTCTGCGCACTTGGACTGCAACAGATGGTTGCAACAATACAAGTTTTTTAACGCAAAAAATTACTAAATTAGCGAAACGCGATACTGTGGCAGTGATTAAAAATACAAATTGCGGTTTGTTCGCGCAAAATTATTATGAGATACATGCGAAAGATTGTGTAACACCGGCTGCTTTTTGTACACCGATACCTTCGATAAAATTATCCGGTTATACTATTTTCGATAATGACAATGTATTTAACGGACGACCAACTGCTTGCGCCGATAATGTACAATTGTCTTTAGATGTCCGAAACCATACATTAATTATTCGTTCAAACGATACCGCTCGCAGTTGTGCCGATACTGTAACGGTAAATGTCTATTGTACACCAACGCCGCCAACACCGGTGCAAACACCGCAAGTATATAAAGCAAATTACATTATCCCCATCAACACAACTGCGACGGTTTGTTTGAGTGAATTGATACCGATAGGTTCGTCAAAAATTTTTAGAAATATATGCAACGATACTTCAAACTTGGTAGTAAGTTTAAAAATTATTAATGATACATGTTTGATTATCATCGGTAAAACTGCCGGACAAAATACAGTGTGTATTACACTTTGCGACGACACCGGCAAGCCATGCGATACTTTATTTATTCAATTTCTAGTTACGAGTCTGCGCATAACGGCAACTTTGTTGGCAACCAATGATACTGCTACAACACACATCAATACGCCCGTTGATATTTACATTCTCCGCAACGATAGTACAGTCGTTAAACCGGCAGATTTGGCGATAATGAGTCAACCGTATTACGGTCAAGTACGCATCGTAGCGGGAACAAAACCCTCTTCGGAACAATATTTACAATATTTGCCGAATACTGATTTTTGCAGTTCCATTAAATTCGATGTTTTCTATTATCGCATTTGTGCCAACGGAAAATGTGTGCAGGCATCCGTAACAGTACGAACGCTTTGCGATAAAATTACTATTTACAACGGTTTTTCACCTAACGGTGATGGACGGAACGATGTATTTCTAATAGAAGGTTTGCAAGATCATCCGAACACAAAAGTTACAATTTATAACCGTTGGGGTACACAAATGTATCAAAGCAACGATTATAAAAATGATTGGGGGGGGAAATGGCACGGCGACAACATTCCGGATGGCACGTATTTTTATCAAATTATTCTTGAAAGCGGTGATGTCTATACCGGATATTTGCAAATTCAGCGTTAATGGTTTATTTATAATTTGATGGTTTCTCATAAAAAGAAGCGGCGAACAAAATTGTTCGTCGCTTTTTTTGAATCTAAGTCTGATAAAAGAATAAAAAAATTTCAAAAATAAAATTTAATTCCCAACCACAAATTTTTCCGTCAAAATTTTATTTCCTAATTGCAATTGAGCAAAATAAAAACCGGCATTAAAATTATTGATAGGAACTTTGAGTATTTGTATTCCTTGTGATAAATTAATTTTTTGTATTGAACTCACCGCACCGGTGACTGAAAAAATGCGCACTTCAACGTTATTGATGGCGATGTCACTATCAATGACTAATTCAACTTCTTTGCCAACAACCGGATTAGAGACAATAGATAAGCGTATATTTTTTCCATTATCGGTTTCTACAATACTGGAAGCCAATAAATATTGTTTAGAAAAAACGATATTACCGGTACTTGAACCGCCAAAACTTTTAAAAATAAGTTTATAAATTTTCCCGTCGCTGCGTTTCACGAAGTACGTCGTTGCATTTGCAACTTGGTATTGATTGGTTGCCATGTTATATGTTTTCCAATCATAACCAATTGTGTTTATTAATCCGGAAAAATTAGCACCAGTAAAAGAATTATTTGAAGTATCCTTCCCAACAATTTTTGCTACCGTTGCATCCGGATGCTGTAAAACGCCGGTAAGCGTATAATTTTGAAGCGTGCCGCTTGTCGGATTGGGCGTTAAACCGTTATACCGCAAAAAAGTAATATCCCAACCAGAAGATTTTGGTTCACGATCTACAGGTGCGTTGGTTAGAAATGAAAAATAGCCAAATGTTTTACCGGAAAAATTTATTTTATTAAATGTAAATTTCTGCTCGTTGGTTCCATCTAAATTCGCTTGACGAAAAGTAAAAGTGGTATCGTAAGAAAGTTTATCAACAATAAATTTTTTCAAAGTGCCATCGGATAATTGAATAACATAAACACTATTTCCGGTAACATTGTGTGTCGCTTGATTATAACCACCCCAACCGTAATTAAAAAAATTATCGCCCGTCCGATTAAATGCACCGATAGACCACGATGTATCCGAGTTAAATTGTTCTCTTGTGAAAATACCCGCAGTATCCACAGTCGCCCAATTTGCAGCGGTTGTTTTTGTAAGATAAAGATGCAAATTATTAACGGGATTAATAAAAATCGCTGCTTCGCGTGAACGTAAAAAAAACGCTAAATCCCAATTATTAGCAGGTGATGTTGCTTTTGCACCTGTCTGCAAATTGTACCAAACTTGTTGCGTGTAACCGGCCCCGAGTGATACCGAATCAGTTTGTGCGACAGCCTTAGATGTAAATAATATTGAGAAAACGCACAGCAACAAACAACAAAAGGGAGGTTTAAAATTTTTCATAAACTTTAGTTTATTAAACAATTGTAAAGAATTTTAG
>JAYTNA010000530.1:0-2921 GCA_043748865.1 Saprospiraceae bacterium | reverse complement strand
TGAAAGATATTTTGCTACCAAAGCCGATTTCAAAGGCGACCATGCTTCAGGTGTTAAACCGAGTGTTTTATATTCTATCGGATAATCCACCGGTTTCAGTTGACTGATATAAGCATTTACACCCGCAGAATAACTATCAAATAGCGGAAAGTTTTCTTTATCTGTTTGCCAATATTTAACTAATTTGCCGGCCGCCTGTGGAATGCCGCGCCGACGCGCTTGTTTATCTATATCAAGCGTTGTTAAGTGCGGACGCAATTCTCTTTCGCCCAACATTTCCGACAGCCTGCCGGCAGAAACGTGCGACAAAAAATCCATTTCCCATAAACGATTTTGTGCGTGCAGAAAACCTTGGACAAAAAGTGCATCTTCAAGATGTTCTGCAACGATGTGCGGCACTTGACGATCATCGTATTGTACTTTCACATCGCCTTTCAAACCCGTGAAAGCAAAATTTTTATTAATCGACAGAATCGGATCACCGTTTTGCCAAAACCCGGAAAAAGGATTGAAATATGGACCTAAAGCTGGCAATGTTTTGCCTTTAAAACTTACGGGATTGTTTAAAAAATAAACCAAACCGATAGTAGTAGCCAAAGAAGCCATGAATGTAATGATGCGCATGATAAAAGTAAATTTGAAGTAGGATTGTTTTTTTACTGAAATTTAATTTCGTTGGAAAGGTACAGTTTTATTTTAATTTTAAAAAAATATTGCCGGAATTATATTAAAATTTTGGTTTCAATAATATTTTTGATTTGAAAAATAATTTGTTTTTAGATTTAAAAGTTAGCTGCAGGAGCGCAAAAAATAAAAAAAAACCCCTACATCGAGAGGATGTAGGAGCGATAAAACATACTATGAGAAAACTACACGGCGCAAAATTAAACTATTTTATTACGTAAAAAAATATACAAATTTTTATTTAACTAAAATTTAGAAAACGGCTTCGATTTAAAAGAAAACGGTATATATTTTTTTCAAAAACAAATTTTTCTAATTATTCAGGTTTGTCACTGAGTGGTAAAAAAAAGCGCGAAGCTGCTAAATTCGTATTTAACAGCTTCGCGCTTTTTTTATTTTAAACTAATTCGTGCGTCGTTACCAATATTTCTCAATTTTTATTTTCATAAACACATTTACCGCCCACATAAGTGGCTTTTACTTTTACATCTCGAATACTTTCGGGTGTAATTTTCGTCAAATCTTTTTCCAGGATAACAAAATCTGCGACTTTTCCGATTTCGATTGAGCCCTTGTAAGTTTCTTCAAAACCGGCACGAGCAGCATTCATGGTATAACAATTTAGAGCTTCTTCAACAGAAATTTTTTCTTCCGGAATCCAACCGTTCGGATTTTTATCATCCAGCGTTCGGCGTGTGACAGCGGCATAAATGCCTTCGAGCGGAGTCGGCGGCGCGACAGCCCAATCGCTGCCGAAAGCAGGTTTTGCACCGGCATTAATTAAAGACCGAAAAGCATAAGTCGTTTTAGCGCGCTCATGTCCAATTATTTTTTCTGCCCAACGCCCGTCGTCAATACAATGATAGGGTTGCATACTCGGAATAACTTCCAAACCGGCAAAACGCGGAATATCTTGAGGTGAAATATGTTGCGCGTGTTCAATTCTGAAACGCCTATCGCGTTGAGCGTTTTCTTTTTCAACGCGCTCACAAATATCTAATTGCGTGCGAATCGCTTTATCGCCAATAGCATGAACTATTACTTGAAGCCCTAATTTATCTGCACCGGAAGTATAAGCATACAGCGAATCAGGTGGTGTAATAAATAAACCCGTTCCACCTTGCGCATCGGAAAACGGTTCTAACATTCGAGCCGTGTGCGCACCGAGCGAACCATCAACGAAACCTTTTAGTCCGCCTGTATGCAACCACAAATCACCTTTTCCATTTTTAGTAACATCGTGATGCAATTGCATCCATTTTGCAAGCGGTGTTACAGCATAGATACGTGTTATCATTTTATTTTGATCGTGTGCGCGACGAAAAGTTTCTAAATCATCGAAAGTTCCCATGTTGTGTACACTTGTTACCCCTTTTGACGCGACAAAATTCATGGCTGCTTGCAACGCATTATCTTTCAAAATTTCTTTTGCATCCGGAACGGCTTTATAAACTAAATCCATCGCATTATCTTTGAAAATACCGGTCGGATTGTTTTTTGCGTCGCGTGATATTTCTCCGCCAAAAATATCTTTCGTGCTATTATTGACACCGGCAATTTTCATCGCTAAAGAGTTCGATAAAATCATGTGTCCGTCCAAACGCGAAATATAAACCGGATTGTTCGGCGTAATCGAATCAATCCATACTGCTGTCGGCATTTCACCGCCCCAAAGAGTTTGATCCCAATCGCCGTTTGTTATCCAAGTGCCGGATGTAATAGTTTTTGCGAAATCGGCAATACGTTTAATAAAATCGGTTTTAGTATTCGCATCGCGCAATTTTACTGAAGTTAAACCGAAACCGGCATCCACAAAATGAACATGACTATCTATGAATCCGGGCGTAATCATTTGCCGTTGCGCATCAATTATTTTTGTAGCCGGACTAACTAATTTTTGACAATCTGCTGTTGAACCGACAAATGCAATTGTATCACCACTTATCGCTATCGCCTCAGCCCAAGGTTTTTTTGTATCGCCTGTCCAAATGCGTGCATTAATAACGACGAGTGAAATTTTATTTTTATTTTCATCGAGCGGTGTAGTGCAACCGAATTGAAAAAAAATAATTGTCGCAAAAATTATTTTTAAAATAAAATTTTTATTTTTTTTTCTGATTTTCATTTTTGAATTTTTTTTTTGAAATATTTTTTTGAATTTTTTTGGTTCTTTGACAATTTTAATGGAGATTATTTGAAACAGCCATAACTCTGAGCCTGAGATGCTGAAAGTTGGG
>JAYTNA010000529.1:0-9486 GCA_043748865.1 Saprospiraceae bacterium | reverse complement strand
GCTTAAAAATTTCTTTGTAGGTTATTGCATTTTGATGTCCTACAATTATAAATTTTTTATCGTGTTCAACTAATTGAGCAACATATTCTCTGAATAATGAAAATGGTGGATTTGTTACAACTATATCAGCTTGTTTTAAAAGTTCAATACATTCTTTACTTCTAAAATCTCCATCGCCTTGTAGATGCTTAATTCCAATTTCTTCTGGATTAGGAATATTATTTCCTCTTTTATTTCCATCATACTCTAGATAAATAGCTTGCTTAGAAGTGTTTTGGCTAAATAAGTCCATATCTTGACTTTTGTAGCAAGTTGAAATTAGTTTTTTCAATCCAAAGTGTTCAAAGTTGCAATAAAAAAGTGAAATAAAAAGCTAACTCTTGGGTCATCACAGTTACACAAAACTACTTTACCTTTAAAATGGTTTTTGTAATGTTTTAATTCTTTTTCAATGTCAGAAAGTTGTGTATAAAATTCATCTTTTTTATTTGTTTTTGCAGCTTTAAGTAGAGAATGCTGTGATTTTTTTGCCATTAAAGTTTTATCTATTCGATTAAATTGCAAATTTACAAACTAAATATTATTTTTTAGTGCGTTATTTCGAACTTTGTAAAGTGTTGTACTAAAACCAAATGATAAGATAATTTATTCAAGCACAAAGCTAAAAAATAATTCTATAAAACTTTCACACATAAACAAAAAATAAAATAAAATACGTCAAAAACTTTTTCGCAAAATTGTCAGCTTAATTTTTTATTTTTGCCGGCGCAAATTTTACACAAAAAATAAATTTCAAATTTATTTTTTGTTTTTGCAGCGTTTTTGTAAGTTGCTTGTCTCTTAAAAAAATGTAACATAGCGACGGCATAACCGTTTTAAAATTTTATTGAAATTAAAGCTCAAATAACAAAATGAATAGTTCGTATCAACGGCAGACAAATCTTACGGGGTGGTTAGTATTTGCGATTGCTACCATCGTTTTTTTCTTTTCGGTCGAACGCTCCGGCAGTCTTTGGGATTGCGGCGAGTTCGTTTCCGGTTGTTATCGTCAGGAAGTTGTTCACCCGCCGGGCGCGCCATTATTTTTAATGCTTGGCAAATTAGCTTCGGTTGTCGGACAAATGTTTTCTTCAAGTCCTTCAGTGGTGGCTTTTTCCGTCAATTTATTATCCGGTATCAGCACAGCGTTTGCCGCCATGTTTGTTTGTTGGACGACGATGATGCTCACAAAATTAGCATTGAAAGGACGTGATGAAATGCCTACGCAAGCGGAATCTATTGCGATTTCTTTTGCAGGTATTGTTTCCGGATTAACAACAGCTTTCGCTACTTCTATTTGGTTTTCGGCAGTAGAGGGTGAAGTTTACGCCATGTCAACAATGTTTACGACAATGACTTTGTGGGCGATGATAAAATGGTATTATTTGCCGGATACACAACAAGCGGATCGTTGGCTATTGTTGGCAGTTTATTCTGCGGGCTTATCGCTCGGCGTGCATTTATTGAGTTTATTGACTTTTCCGGCTTTGGCTCTATTTTATTACTTCAAAAAATGGGCAAAACCGACTTGGATTGGCGGATTAGCAGCAAGTTTACTTGGCGTTGTAGCTATTTATTTCATACAAGCATTTATTATAAATGGCTTGCCGTGGTTGTGGACTGCTTTAGAATATCAATGCGTCAATACTTTCGGGCTGCCGACTAATATTCCGAGTTTAATTTTAACTTTAGGTATTGTCGGTGCAAGTATTTTCTTGGGTTTGCGTGCGGCACATCGTTACGGCAATCCGACGCTTCAAAATATCGTTTTGGGTTTTGCTTTATCGGCTATCGGTTTTTCTACGATTGGTATGGTGGTCATTCGCGCCAATGCGAATCCACCGATTAATATGAATCAAGCTACAAATCCATTTCGTTTATTGCCTTACCTCAATCGCGAACAATATGGCGAGCGTCCGCTTTTGTTTGGTCCGCAATTTAACGGGAAACGCATAGGACAAACAACTCAAGACAGATATGGACTTGTAGGTAATAAATATGAAATTACAGATCAAAAAATAGATCCGACTTACGATGATAATGATAATGTTTTCTTTCCGCGTATGAGTCACAACGAAGGGGATAGAACTTCGTACTACAAAAATTGGATGGGTATTCCGCAAAATCAAGAATTATCTGCGGACAGACCGGATGCCGGCGACAATTGGTCTTTCTTTTTCCGTTATCAAGTCGGTTGGATGTATTGGCGGTATTTTATGTGGAATTTCGTCGGTCGTCAAAATTTTGATCAAGGTTATTCTCCCGACGATAAAAGTAAAGGCAATTGGGAATCCGGCATTACGCCGATAGATAATTTCCGGTTGTTCAACTACAGAGATGCGCAAGATTGGGTAAAAAATGATCCGTCGCGCAACCATTATTTTTTCTTACCGTTTTTGCTCGGCATTTTCGGATTGGTTTGGCACTATACACGTCGCCCGAAAGATATGTTGGCGTTGTTGGCATTGTTTATTATTACCGGTATCGGTATCGTTGTCTATACCAACGAACCGCCGAACGAACCGCGAGAGCGCGATTATGTCATCATCGGTTCCATTTTTACATTTGCAATTTGGATCGGTATGGGAGTGATGGCTTTATTCGAGTGGTTTCAATCTCGAATGAATACAAGGACATCGGCATTGCTCGCCGGCTGTTTGGCTGTTATTTCGCCGATAATCATGTGCTATCAAAATTTTGATGATCACAGTCGCGCAAAACATACAGCCACACGCGATTACGCCGCCAACTTCTTAAACTCTTGCGACAAAAATGCGATTTTGTTTACTTATGGTGACAACGATACGTATCCGTTGTGGTATGCACAAGAAGTTGAAAAAATTCGGACAGATGTCCGCGTCGTAAATTTAAGTTTACTCGACGTGGATTATTATATTGATTTGCTGCGCCGTAAGATTAATAATTCGCCTGCAATAAAAATGTCGGTGACGGCTGATCAAATGCGCGGTATGAAACGCAATCAGATTCCGATTCAAGACGGACCGGCAATGAATTTGCTTGATGCCGTAAAATATATCGGAGCTGAGCATCCTTTACCGGCAGGTAATGGTTTTACTTTTGAATCCTATTTCCCGACGCATAAATTCACAATTCCTATTGACAGAGCTAAAGCAATTGCCAACGGCATTATTGCCGCAACGGATTCTACGCCGGCACAAGTAGAATTTTCTTTACCGGGCAATTATGTTTTTAAAGGCGACTTAGCTATTTTGGATATGATTGCGAACAATGCAATGGAACGCCCGATTTATTGGGCGGTTACTGCACGCACCGAGAAAATGGAAGGTCTTGATAATTATATGCAGTTAGAAGGTTTGGCGGCGCGCTTTATTCCTATAAATGCACCCACTGTTAAATTTTTATACGGTATGTTGAATGCCGGTCGCGTTGACGATAATAAAGTTTTCGACCGCGTGATGCACCAATATCAGTGGGGTAATTTTGATAAAGAAAAAACTTTCGTTACGCGCAGTTATACGCCCGCAGTTCAATCAACGCAATTTGTGATTTTAAGAACCGCATCAGATATGATTGAGAAAGGACAAAAAGAGAAAGCCATTCAAATACTCGATAAAAGTTTTGAGGCTTTCCCGAATATGAATTTTCCTTTCGGTATCGAAACTACTTACTCTCTGGATATTTATCAGAAAGCCGGTGGTTACGAACATTCAAAACCAATCATCAATCAATTGGTAAATAATGTGCTTCAAGGTTTTAAATTTTATAATTCAATTCCGTTGGCAGATAGAGAGCGCACGTTTCAACGCGATATGCAGATGGATATTCAATCGTATTATTCGATTCGTCGTTTAGCGGAAACAGAAAAAGATACCGCCTTCCTCGCCGATTTGGATAAAAAATTTCAACCTTACAAAGCATTGATTCCGAATATACCGGCAATGCAAAGGCAATAGACGATGGACAATGGACGATAGACAATAGACAATTTTTAAACTGTTGATTTTTCTATCGTCCATTGTCTATTGTCCATTATCCATTAACAATTAACCCAAAAACATTTGTGCTATACCTTTTCTAAAAATTTCATCACCGACTTGTAAGCGTTGCGCATATATCCCTTGCGCATCGGTACCTGCTACGTATCTCAATTTATCTTTGCCGTCTGTTGCTGCTTCGTAAACTACCTCGGCAATCTGTTCGGCAGTAGAATGATTTTTAACTCTTTCAGGATCTGTAAAAGCTGTCATTACTTTTGCCGCCAAATGATCGTACGCCGGATGTGTTGCTAAATCGAGCGAACGACTGATAAAATCCGTTTTAATACCACCCGGCGAAACCGTTTTTATGCCGATACCGAATTGATTGAGTTCAAACGCCATACTTTCACTCCAACCTTCCAAAGCCCATTTCGTTGCATGATAGGCAGAATTTAAAGGAAAAGTTATTAATCCGCCGATAGAAGTTGTAGTGATAAACAAGCCGGCTTTTTTTTCTCTGAAATATGGAATAAACGCTTGTGTCACGCGCATGACGCCCAATAAATTTGTGTTGATTTGTCGCGTGAGTTGCGCATCTGTAATAGCTTCGAATGGTCCGGCTAAACCATAGCCGGCATTATTAAAAACGACATCAATGTTACCGGAAGCGATAGCTTTTTCAACGGTTTTTTTTATTTCGCCAACATTAGTAACATCTAAAGGTAAAAGTGTAATATTTTTTATGAGGTGAAGTTCTGTGTCTTTCTCCGGAGTTCGCATGGTGGCAATTACGCGCCAATCCTTAGCGGCAAATAATTTAGCAGCCGCTTTGCCTAAGCCGGTTGAAGCACCGGTAATGAAAATTGTCTTTGTCATTTTAATTTGATTTAATTTCTGTTTATTGAAAATTATATTCCAAAAGACGACTTAACAATTCGGAAATTGTTTGAGAGAAGTAATTGTACTAAAAAATTTTAAGGTCAAGGAATTTTAAACACCTTATTGACGTTTAAATAGCTTCATTACCGAATAAATATTTTTTCTTGAGATGAAAATAGCAATTACATTTTTCATTTTTCATTTTTCATTTTTCATTGCCCAAGCCGGCGGTTATTTTGAATTTACACCGCTCGCCAAAAATGCTTATGATAAAGTGATGCACTTGCGTTTCGATGAAGCGAATGGTTTGATGACTGAAATGCGGCGCACGGAACCGGATAATTTAATGGTCTATTACGTAGAAAACTTTGAAGAAAGTTTAAGCGTATTCATCAGCGAATCGAAAATCGGATACGATAATTTGAGTTACAATGTAAAAAACAGAATAAAAACTGTAGAAAAAGGTAACGAGAAATCGCCGTATTTTTTGTTCACGCGCGCCCAAATGCGTTTGCTGCATGCTTTGAACAGTTTGAAATTTTCCTCGAAAATAGGAATGCTCTCGACGCTTGATGAAGTCAGTACAGCTTATGCCGAGTTGGAAACGAACACAAAAAAATTTCCGGATTTCATGCCCGATAAAATGAGTTTGGGCGCGCTTCACGCTTTGGTCGGAGCGGTGCCGGACAATTATCGCGGTATGTTTAAATTTGTGAGCGGTATGAACGGAACGATTGCACAAGGACAAGCAGAATTAGAATTCGTCATCAGTTACGCGCAGTCCAACGATTTTGTTTTTGAACAAGAAACACTTGTGATGTACGCTTTGCTGATACTGCAACTCAACAACGATAATGATCACGCTTGGTCAGTCATCAACAACGGCAAATTGAATCCGAAAGATAATCCATTGGCTTGTTTTGCGATGTCAAACGTAGCCATGCGCACCGGCAGAAACGATAAAGCGATTGAATTTTTACAAAATCGTCCGACAGGTAAAATTTTTTTCCCGATGCCCTATCTCGATTTTATGTTGGGTTCAGCAAAATTATATCGCGGCGATACAGATGCTAAAATTTATTTGCAGCGTTTTTTAGATAATTTCACCGGACGCGATAATATAAAAACGGCGTATCAACGTTTGGCGTGGCACGCTTTGTTATACGGCGACAAAGCGGGCTACGTTACTTTAATGGAAAAATGTAAAATACAAGGTCGTGCGGAAGGCGGTAACGATAAAAATGCGTTAAAAGAAGCAAAAACGGGAATCATTCCGGACGGCACACTTTTAGCCGGACGTTTGCTTTTTGATGGCGGATATTATTCCAAAGCAGAAGAGATGATGACGGCGAAAAACGAAAATCAATTCGACACACCCGAACAAAAATTGGAATGGTCGTATCGTTTAGGTCGTATTTTGCAAATGTTGAAACGCTACAACGAAGCAATTGTTTATTACGATAAAACGATTAAAACCGGACATGATTCGCGTACTTATTTTCCGTGCAATTCGGCGTTGCAATTAGGTTTGATTTATGAAACGCTGAACCAATACACCAAAGCCCGCGAATTTTATAATTATTGTCTTTCTTTAAATCCGGACGATCATGCGGACGCGCTGCACACAAAAGCAAAATCCGGGTTGGCGCGTGTAAAAGGAAAATGATTTAGTTGTTAATTGTTAGTTGTTAGTTTTCCAGTTGAAATGTCTCGCAAAGCCGCAAAGCCGCAAAGCCGCAAAGAGATTTTTAAAAGATGCTATTAAAATGCTAATTATTTGCGGCTTTGCGAGACATTTCGATAAAAGCCTATACACCTAAATAGATAAAAAAATCTTTTAAATCTTTAAATCCTTTAATCTTGGTTTTTTCTAAAAATAAAAATGCGCAAAGAAAAATAAATTTCTTGCGCATTTTTTTTACTGATAAATCAATCACCGATAAACTAATAAACCAACAACCCTACTTACTCACCACAATTATTTGAAAAGACCCCGGAATCATTTTCGATCTTTTTTCACCGGCTTTCAGCGGTTCAAAATCTGCCGTAGGCAAATAAAGGGTTTGCGTTTTTTTATCAATATCGAGGGTGCGCGCGCCTTTTTTTGTCGGCACATCTGCGAGTTTTGTAAATTTATTTTCCGATACTTCTTGAATCACACTCATCGTCGCGTCTGCACCGTTAGATGTGAATACTTGTTTCGATTTTTTATCGAACACCACACCGTCGCAACCATTACCGATTTTAATAGTATCAACTAATTTTCCGGAAACGGCATCAAGAATTACTAACTTTCCATCGCAACCCGCGAACAAACGGTGCGTTTCATTGTCAATATCCAAACCGGTCGGACTGTCACCGACTAAAGGATAACGCGCAGTTACTTTGTATGTTTTCATATCAATAACAGCAATTTCATTTTTATCTTCGATGTTCACATACAAATTACCGGTATGGTTAGATACAGCTGTTTCCGGTTTTCCGCCTACCGGAATACGCGCCACTAATTTTTCCGTCGTTGCATCCACAATAGATAAATCATTGCTTCTACCATTACACGTGATAATTTTATCCGAAGATTTATCATACATGATCCAATCAGGATTCGTCGTGTCCGGAATTTCGGATAAAATTTTATTGGTCGTTAAATCGAAAACGGAAATTGTATTTGCTCTGCCATTACTCGTGTAACCTTTATTCGCTTTCTTATTGAAAGCAATACCGTGTACACCGGCAGTATTTGGAATTACGCCTAAAGAATCGCCCGTTGTCGCATCCAAGATATTTACTTGCGTACCGTGAGACACATAAATGCGATTGTTACCGGGACCAACCGAAATATAATCCCAACCGCCGGTGCTTGTGATGTGAAAAGTTTTTATTACTTTATAATTGCCCATAGTTTGAGCAGAACTAGACAAAACAATTGCCACAATTAGTAGCAATGACAACGAAAGTATTTTCATGATTAAGTTTTTATTAATAAAAAACAAAAGTAAATAAAGTATTTCGATTGAGATGTATCGGTGGCGTTAATTCTGAGTTAAGATGAGGCACCACATCATTCACCCATCTAAAGAACGTGAGATAAATCATTTCGATTTATCATCCGTCTTATACAGTTCTTTTTCAGTTACTTTTTGCACTTTCATACCGCTTTTAAGTTTACGTGCAATGAGATTATAAGGTGCGGAAACAACTTCTTCATCACCTTTCAAACCGGAAATAATTTGTATAAAATCATTGTCTTGAATACCCGTTTTTACTTCTACCATGCGCACGGAATCACCGACAGCAATAAACAAAACTTCTTTTACAGGTGCCGTTGTCATAGTTTTTTGTTGCTGTGTGTTGCTGTTTGCCGCTTCAGTTGCTTTAGCTTTTTTCAATTCCGCATTTTCGTCGCGTGTCGTTACAGATTGAATGGGTACACAAACAGCATCATTCACGCGGTTCGTATGAATATCAACCGATGCAGACATACCGGGATGAAACGGTGTGCGCCCTTGTTTCAATAAGTCGGCGTAAGAAGCCGGATCGAGGCGAATTTTTACGACGAAGTTTGTTACTTGGTCGGTCGTTAAATTCACAAGCCCGGTGGCAGTGAACGCATTATCTGCGGTGTTAGCAATTTCACTCACGCGTCCTTTAAATTTTCTTTTCGCAAACGCATCTACTTCCACATCTACTTCGTTACCGGTAGCAATGCGTGCAATATCATTTTCGCTCACGTTTACCTGTACTTCCAAAGCATTCATATTCGCGACGCGCATAATTTCCGTCCCCGACATTTGCGCCGTTCCGACTACCCGCTCGCCTTTTTGTACATTGCGTTTTGATACAATACCGTCAACCGGCGCGTAAATAGACGTTTTATTTAAACTTGTTTTCAATTCTTTGAGTGATGCTTCCGAACTGTTCAAATTGTAACGCGCCGCATCCGCACTTTTTTCCGACGAAGACACATCCGACAATGCCGATTGAATTTGTGCTTCTGCCGAACGCAAACCCGCTTCTTGCTGACGCAATTGCGATTGCGTGGTTTCAAAATCTGCATCGGAAATCACGCCGTCATTGTGCAATTGATCGTTGCGTTTGAAAGCAGTTTTTGCCGTTGCGAGTTGCGCTTGAATTTGTTCGCTCTGCGCTTTTACTTGCTGTTCACGCGCTTGTACACTTTTTATATTCGATTGTGCATAAGCATATTGCGCTTGCGACGCGCTCACGCCCGCTTCACCGCGAGCGACTTGACTTTTATAAATTTCGGCATTGACGCGACATAATAATTGTCCGGCACGTACCGAATCACCTTCTTTGACGAGCATTTCAATTACCTCGCCCGAAACATCGGAACTTATTTTTACTTCTTTTTCGGGATAAATGCGTCCGCTTGCTGATACCGATTCTTGAATCGTGTGTTTCTGCACTTTTTCGACGTGTACTTTTTCGCCGGTTTTTTTGCCTTTGCTCACATAAATAGCAACGCCTATCAATGCAATTGTTGCAATACCTAAAATCCACATCCAGCGATTGCTGCCTTTGTTCTTGGTTATTATGGTTTGTGTCATGATTTATTTTGGCTATCAGCTGTCAGCTATCAGCTGTCAGC
>JAYTNA010000528.1:0-2215 GCA_043748865.1 Saprospiraceae bacterium | reverse complement strand
CAGATGTAAAAATTAAACACCAATGGATGTATTTGGATATTGAAGGAAACATTGCAGTGAAACCGCGTTTTCTCGATCGTGCTTCTAATTTTAAAAATGATTTGGCACTCATCGAAAAAGACAATATGTGGGCGTATGTGGATACGCAAGGCGAAGTGGTTTGGTTGGAAGCGGAAGTATGATTAGTTGTCGGTTATGAGTTATAGGTTATCGGTTATTAGGTTATCGTTTATAAGTTTATTATTGTCTGAATCACGATTTGCACGATTTAAGGATTAATAGGATGGTTAAAATTTACTGTAACTACTCAGATAGTTCTTAATTAGAGAACGGTGTGCTGCACCTTGAAAAATTTCTTTTTATATATTACTACCGAGAGAACGGTGCTAACGCACCTTTTTATATAAGATTGGCAGAACTGCGAACTCTTGGTAACAACACAAAACAAATAAATTTTGAGGTGCAGCGTACCGTTCTCTAATTAAAAACTACCTGAGTAGTTACAATTTACTTTCTTATTTTAAACTTTGTAAATTTCAATAATCCTAAAAATCCTTAAATCCTGGAAATCATGATTCAGACAATATGAATAAAGAGAAAAATGCTCTATAAAGAAATAATTTCCCAACCTGCCGGCAAAAATATCTTGCGGCGTTTCGTTGACAACGACCGGCTGCCTCATGCGTTGCTGCTACTCGCACCGAGCGGTGCCGGCGGATTGTCGCTCGCACGCGCGACGGCACAATATATTTTGTGCGACAATAAAACGGATGGTGATGCTTGCGGAAAATGCAATCCTTGCACGAAAGCACAAAAACTTATTCATCCGGACATTCATTATTCCTATCCGACTGTCGGACCAAAAACGATTGCGACAAATGTACTCAACGAATGGCAGGCTGCACTTTTAGAAAATCCGTATTTAATTGTTGAACAATGGTTGCAAAAATTGGGTGCAGAAAATAAACAAGGCAATATTCCGGTGGCGGAGTGTATGGATATTCAAGCCAAACTCAGTTTAAAAACTTTTGAAGCGGATTATAAAATACTCATTCTGTGGTTGCCGGAATATCTCGGTAAAGAAGGCAATCGTCTATTAAAACTCATCGAAGAACCTCCAGATAACACAATTTTTATTTTAGTTGCGGAAAAAACCGGTTTGCTGTTAGATACTATTCTCAGTCGTTGTCAATTAGTAAAAGTGAATGCTTTGAGTGATGAAGATATTGCTGAAGCACTTGTTCAACAAAAAAATTTAAGCTTGGAACGCGCAGAAAGTATTGCGCGATTGTCGGACGGCAATTTCAACACGGCTTTGCAACTCACGCAAGAACTCGAAAGTGATAACGCACGTTTATTTTTAGAATGGATGCGCAAATGTTACAAAGGTGACGGCAACGAATTGGTGCAATGGGTAGAAAAATTTGCCGGAACGGGACGTGAACAACAAAAAACTTTTATCACTTACGCACTACATTTCTTTCGAGAATTATTATTCCTCGTTGCTACCGGCAATGACAATTTGCGTTTACCGCCAGAAGAATTAAAAACGGCGCGGAATATGCGCAATATTTTATCCGTAGAAAAAATAGAAAAAATTTCGGTGTTGTTAAGCGATGTTTTTACTTACGTTGAACGCAACGCCCAACCTAAAATTTTATTTTTGGATACGAGTATTCAAATGAATCGGCTAATGAAATTGAAATAGGTGTGAAGTTTAATATACCTCACAGCTATTCAATTCCGCAAACACTGTCTGCGGAATTGAATAGCTGTGATAAGCATTTTGTTAAGCTTGCCTTAATATTTGCTGTATGTCATTTACTATTTGCATAGTTAATTTATTTATTATTGTAGCTTTATACGCTTTAACTTTTCGGAAAAATATCATTCACCATACTCAAAGCGCGAATAAATTGGCGATAATCTAAACCGGTATCAATATTTATTTCGCTGAAATACGAGACTAAATTTTCTGTCGCCATATTACCTGTCAAATCATCTTTTGCCATCGGACAACCGCCGAAACCACGCATCGCAGCATCGAAACGAGTACAACCGTTTATATAT
Source organism: Saprospiraceae bacterium (assembly GCA_043748865.1). Classification (GTDB taxonomy): domain Bacteria; phylum Bacteroidota; class Bacteroidia; order Chitinophagales; family Saprospiraceae; genus JAAFJT01. The sequence goes on along the minus strand of JAYTNA010000528.1, from coordinate 145 downwards.
GCGGCTTCAATTTTCTCGCGCCAATTATGCGGCGGCGTGTGCAAATGCGCACCAAATTCTAAATTCGGATACGCTTTTACTAAATTGCTGAATAAATAAGTAATACTTTGCGGATTAGAAACGCCAATGGTATCCGACAAAGAAA
>JAYTNA010000527.1:0-1894 GCA_043748865.1 Saprospiraceae bacterium | reverse complement strand
AATTAAAGTTACAGGTAAAAAAAATATTTCATTCTTATTTTTCAATTAAAAAGTAACAGTTTATAACCCAAAAGTCAAGTTGCCCCAATAGCTTTGATAATCTGCTTCGGAATTATTTTCTACCGGAATCATGTGCACCAAACTCACCATCCATTGACCTTTTTGGTCGAGCGTGAAAGTCATAAGCCCTTTTGCATCTGTTTTCATTTTTTGTTGTCGCGTTTTTGTCGTCGGTGTTTTATCCCAAGTGATAATCAAGTTATTCGCCAAAGGGTTACCGTTGAAAAATACTTGCACCGTCATTTTATCGCCTACTTTTAAAGTATAAGGATTTTTCAAAGGAATAATTTCCAATGACATACCCGTATTTTTTTTAAACGTTTTGCCTGTGTTGTTTCCTACTTGAATCAACGTTTTAGCACAACGCCGATATAATTCTTTAGAAGGTTTATCCAATTTACCGGTTTTTTGACGCAGTCGATAAATGTTTTCAATGCCATCGTCTTTCAAATAATCATTAAATTTTTTGGCATCAAGTGCGATAAAAGAATTTTTGGATTCCATTGTCAAAACGTGTGTTTCTGATTCATCAAAATTCAATATAATATCGCTCGAATCATTTTTAATGGCTAAAGCTGTTAAATCTTTTTGATTTTTAGCCGAATAATCTGTCAATTTAAGTATGCGTTGAATTCTTTTAGCCCAAATTTCACCTGTAAAATCTTCACCAACATAAAAATTCAAATGAATTGATTCATTGATATCTACTCTGAATTTACTTGGCATCAGCCAAAATTCATGCGCAAAAAGGAGCGTACTGCTTATCAAAGTGCCGCCAATTAATAGAAAGGCAATTACTTTCTTTTTCATTTTTAAATTGTTTTAATTATTTAGGTTGTTAGCCGGAATGACTCCTCTGGAGTCATTTATTATCATAATTTAAGTTGTTATTTTAATCGTTTTAAATCTATTCCTTTAATAATTTTTCTACATCCAACATAAATCTATCTACATCTTTTGCACCCGTGCCGTCGCAGAAAGCGCGGACGTGCTTTTTCTTATCCACCAAAATTAATTTACCTGAGTGATCAAAGCCGCCGGGTATATCCGGCGACTCTTTCGCGATGCTGAAATAATCGGCAGCAATTGAATAAATAGTATCGCGATTGCCGGTAACAAAATTCCATTTCGGCGCAACAACTCCTAATTTAGAAGCGTACTCGTGCAAAACATTTATCGAATCGTGGCGTGGATCAATAGAGTGGGAGAGGAGCAGGATGCGTGGTTCGTCTTTAAATTTATTGTGAACGCGCAACATTTGCGACGTTACCATCGGACAAATAGTCGGGCAATGTGTAAAAAAAAAATCGACGATATAATTTTTATTGTTAAAATCGGTATTTCTTACACTGTCGCCGTTCTGATTAATAAAAACAAACGGACGAATCGTCGGATAAATCGTATCACCATTCGGTAAAATACCGAGACGTTCGCCTATAATCGGTAATGGCGCGGTATCAATTTTTTCCCTACAGTTCTGAAACGAAAAGCAGGCGAGTGCGAAAGAGGTAAAAATTAAAATTTTTCTCGTCATTTTTTCAAACCATTTATATTAGTGGTGTTTTTCATCAATTCGCGGGCTGTTGCGATATTTAGAAGCACGTCGTTTTCGATACTTGTAATACTGTCTTTTTCATTTTTCAAAAACTGCAACATTTTAGATGGTTCAACTTTTTTATTGCGGTCGGAAATAGCATCCATCCAATCGCTCATGCGATCTTCAGTATCCGAAAGTTTCATAATATTGCCAAGAAGCGAATCTTTTAAAGCCAAATTTTTTTCATCTAAACTGCGATTGAAGGTCATCAAATCGCGTTTAAGCGCGTTTACTTCA
>JAYTNA010000526.1:0-7324 GCA_043748865.1 Saprospiraceae bacterium | reverse complement strand
ATAATTTTCAACTTCCGCTTTTTAATTTTCAACTTTCAATTTTTAATTAAAATAAAGACATTTTCAAATTTTATTTTTCAACTTTCAATTGTGTTGCTGGCACTTGCGGCTTGCAAAAACCCTTTGACTACCGGTGTGCCGGATAAACTGTTGGCAACGGTATTTAATAAATCTTTGTATGTGAGCAACATGGAAGATATGTTTCCTGAAAATGCTTCGCATCAGGACAGTGCTTTGGTTATAAATGCTTACGCAGATAGATGGGTGCGCGAGCAACTTATTATGCACGAAGCCGAACAAAATATACCGAAAGATTTGAACATTGACGAACTCGTACAAAAATATCGCGTATCGCTTATTCTGAATAGCTATGAAGAACAACTCACGACTAAAGGATTGGATACTACTATCAGTCAACCGGAACTTAAAGCATTTTACGAGCGCAATAAAGAACAATATCAACTCTCCACGCCGATTTTACATTGCTATTTTTTGAAGATAATGAAATCGGCTCCGCAACCGGACAGTTTGCAAAAGTGGTGGAACAATCCGAAATCTGGGGATAATTTGATAAAAATGCAAAAATATGCGCAACAATATTCAAAATCATTCATACTCGAAGACTCATCATGGCATCGAGTTGAAGATATTGCTATACTTTTGCCGAAAGGCACTGTTTCAAGCGATAACATTTCTGAAGGAAAAGAAATAACCATCAAAGATGAAAATTTTCTGTATTACTTTCGCGCTCTGAAAATGATGAATCAGAAAGAGATTGCGCCTTTGTCGTTTATAAAAGAACAAGCATCGAAATTTATTCTCCATCAGCGCAAGCAACAACTCTTGGAAACAAAAAAACAAGAAATGTATGATGCGGAATTGAAAAAAAATAATGTCAAAATTTTGCCGTTATCCGTTATCCGTTAATCGTTATCTGTTATTCGTTATCCATTACCCGTTAATCGTTATTAATAAATAATTTAACCGATAACTAAAAACAAATAACTGATAACGAATAACAGATAACCAAGAAGAAACGTTTATACAAAGAAAATTAAAAATAAGACTGCCATCAGGCAGGGCATTTTGATAGAAAAAATAAAACATGAAAAGATATTTTTTATTATTGTCGGTATGTCTCGTAGCTTTTAATACTTTAATGGCACAAGCACCGAAAAGAGAATTGGTGGATAAAGTGGTTGCGCGCGTAGGTGACGAATACATTTTACTTTCTGATGTGGAAGAACAGTACTCCGCAACCAAAGATTCACGCGGCTCTGTGCCTGAAAATTTTCGATGTTTGGCACTCGATCAAATTTTGGTGGGGAAACTTTTAGTTAATCAAGCTAAAATTGACTCACTCTATCCGAAAGATGAGGAAGTAGATCAGCAATTGAATGCGCGGGTAGATAAAATTTTAGATTATATGGGCGGTAATATCGAGCAGTTCATCGCCTATTATAATATAACACCCGAAGTAATGAAAGCACAAATGCGTGACGACATGAAAGATCAAATTATGGGCGATAAAATGCGGGCAAAAACTTTAGAAGGACTCGCTACAACACCCGCAGAAGTAAAAAAATTTTTCGACGGTATTCCTAAGGACAGTTTGCCTTATTTTAATCAAGAAGTAGAATTGGCGGAAATTGTGCGCAAACCCAAACCTAACCAAACACAAAAAACCATTTCGCGTGAGCGATTGGAAAAAATACGCGATGAAATCGTGAATGGTAAGAAAGATTTTGCCGAACTCGCCAAAAAATTCTCTCAAGATCCGGGTTCCGGAAAAGAAGGCGGCGATTTAGGTTGGGCAAAACGCGGTAAGTTCGTACCTGAATTTGAAGCGCAGGCTTTTAAATTAGATGAAGGACAAATTTCGCCGGTTTTTCAAACTGAATTTGGTTTTCACCTCATGCAACTCATCGAACGGCGCGGCAATGCGGTTCATGCACGTCATATTCTCATTCGTTCGGAATTGGTTGATGAAGATTATGTAAGTGCAAAATCGGTACTCGATTCTGTGCGCAAAGAAATTATAAAAGATTCTCTAACTTTTTCGGTGGCGGTGAAACAATTTGGTGAAAAAAATACGCAAAGCTATCACAATGATGGACGATTAGCTAATCCTGCCAACGGTACAAATACTTTTGAAACGCGTGAACTTGATCCGGATACGTATTTTGCGATAGACTCAATGAAAGTCGGCGGTATATCCGCACCGATTGAAGTGACGACAGCGAGTGGCGAAAAATATTATCGCTGCGTCAAACTGATTTCTAAAACGACACCGCACAAAGCAAGTCTTACAACAGATTACAATAAAATACAAGCGGCGGCACTTGATCAGAAAAAAAATAAATCATTGGTCAATTGGATTGAACGAAAAAACCAAGCCACCTTTGTTGCTATTGATAAAATGTATGACGGTTGTGTGAACTTAAATAAATGGCGTAAAACGGAAAAAGATAAGAAGAAATCAATAACAGGAAAGTGAAAAGATTAGTACTTATTTGATAATTTTTAATAAAATTCAAAAAAATCTCGAATTTTCCATAACAGAATTTTCGGGATTTTTTTTAACCGTTTATTTGAATTTATCGATGAAGAGCGTGGCGGCAGGCGTGAGTAGGCTTAAATAATCACCAAGAACAAAAAAAGCGATGCTTTAAAAGCATCACTTTTCAGAAAACAGGATTATGAATTAGTGTTAAGTATCTTAAAATTATTTCGAGACACCTTATAAATTGAGCGTTTTGAAAACGGGCGTACAATTTTTCATGGTATTATTTTGCCGATAAAATTTTGTTTTCATATTGGTTTTTCGAGTTTATTTCTTATTTAAAAAAAGTAGAGCGGGGGGCGTATGCATTCAAGCCAAACCGTTAATATCAAATATGTTCTGAGTTGTAGTTGTTTTCAAACATAAATAAACAGTGCTTTGCAGCACATTTAATTTTGACTCGGATTTAATTTGCTTTGCATCCAACCAACCCCGCCATTCAGGGTTATTCGGGACTAACTCTGATACAAAGATGATTTCTTTATTTTTATTATGCAAAAAAAAAGGGCGAATGGTAGTTTTTAATGGCTGAATGGTAGTTTTTGATGGTTAAAGCAAAAAACGAATTTTTTACCGAAAAAATTGGGAACGATAAAAACGGACTTTTAGACTTACTGACGATAGACAATGTATTCGTTAGTAAGTATATCATCAGTAAGTCTATTGTCGATAATCAATAATTGCTACATTAGTAAATCCTGAAGTCTAAACTACTGCAATCACAGAAATTTCTACATTGACATTTTTCGGCAAAGTTTTTACCGCAACGGTTGCACGGGCAGGAAATTCTTTTTTGAAATACGCGCCATAAATCTCATTCACGGTTGCAAAGAGCGACATATCGGAAAGAAAAATTGTCGTCATCACAACATCATCGAATTTCGCACCGGCTTCAGTGAGAATGGCTTGCAAGTTTTTCATCACTTGTTGCGTTTCGTTTTCGATACTGTCCAATATTAAATTACCCGTATGCGGATCAATAGCTACTTGCCCGCTCACAAATAAAAAACCTTTGCGTCGCACAGCTTGGCTGTACGGACCAATTGGTGCAGGTGCTTTGTCTGTATTGATTATTTTTTTGCTCATTGTCAGCGCGTTAATTTGTAGGTAATGATGAATGATAAATGATAAATGATGAATTAAAATAAATTTATCATTCATCATTTATCATTAAAAAATTATGCTTGTGCCGTCGGCGTAGTGAATCCAATTGGAAAAGGCGGTACATTTGATTCTGTGATAGAGCCAAATTGGTGTTCGAATTTACGAATATTTTCCTCCAAAGCCCCCAAGAATCTTTTCGCGTGTTCGGGTGTAAGAATGATGCGCGATTTTACACGCGCTTGAGGAACATTCGGCATCATGCGCACAAAGTCAACCACAAATTCTGTATTGGAGTGTGAAATGATAGCTAAATTAGAATAAACTCCCTCAGCGATGTCGTCAGAGATTTCTATATTTAATTGGTTATTTTCCTGTTGATTTGCCATTGGATTAATTTTTTAAGATAAAAACTTGTTACAACTTTCTTTAAAGAAAAAGTTATGCCGGGAACAATTGAATGAATAATGAACAATAAATAATGAACAATTTCTTTTAGTAATAAATATTATTCATTGTTCATTATTCTTTGTTCATTTAAAACTACCAACTCATATCATCATCGTCCTCATTCTTCTTTTTAACGGGGGGTGCTTGAGGCTCTTCTACACGCTCGGCACGAAAAGTAGGTAGCGGTGGTGGCGGTGCTGACTCAGTATAAGTCGAAGCTACAGTTGTTGATTTATCTTCCATCGTTGTCGGTGCTTCACCCGTTGCAATACGCGCTTTTTCTTCGGCATAACGCGCTTCGTATTCATCTTGACGGCGTGCAAATTCGTCGTAATCGTACTGCGGCATCAATTCTGTTTTTATATACTGCACAGTTTCTTCTAAGGTTTGTACAAAGCGGTTGAAATCTTCTTTGTACAAAAATATCTTGTGCCGCTCGTAATCACCCGACATTTTTTTTGTACTCTCAGTAAGGGTTAAGAAGTAATCTTCTCCTTTAGTACGTTTAACATCGAAAAAATAGGTTCTACGCTTGCCTGCGCGTACTTTTTGGGAGTACACGATTTCGGGTTTCTTAGAATAGCTTTCGTTTTCCACGATTAAGTTTTAAAAATTAAAACAGACAACATTTAAGTACCGAAGACAGATGAATTATGAAGAATGAATCTTCACACGAAGTTTCATTTTCATTTATCTACCTAATTAAGTACAAAAATAAACAAATGTTTCTATTTCACGCATTTGTTTGCTTATTTTTAATAAAATTAATGGACTTACTGACATTGGACTTACTGACGATAGACTTACTGACGATATACTATGTATCTGTCAGTAAGTCCAATGTCAGTAAGTCTATGCTATTGTTTAAAATACGGTGTATTTTTTCCGCCGCCTTGAACAGTTTCGATACGCGCTTTAAATTCTTTTGATAAATTCAAATCATTTTTTTTCGCGTAAATTTCTTTTAAAGCTATAAGCGTATTCAAATCATTCGGATTAATACCTTCCGCTTTTTGGAAGTATGGCAAAGATTTGTCGAACACAGCTACCATACTTTTTTCCAATTCTTCATATTTTTTTTGCCCGGCTTTGCTGAAATCGCTTTCCAACGCTTTCATATCCTGTGAAATTTTAGCCGCTTTATTATAAAATATCGCACCTTTAGAATAAGCCGCGTCAACATTTTTCGGATCTATTTCCAAAGTTTTATCGTACCATTGAACAGCATTAGCTTCTAAATCAGCTTTTTTTGCAACATCAGTTTCTTTCTGTGCCAAATTATCATAAACATTGCCGAGAGTAAAATACAAAGAAGGGTTAGTAGGTTCTTTAATAATACCTTCTTTCAATTTTTCAATCAGAATATCGAGTTTGCCGATTTTTAGATAATAATTAATTTCCGTAAAAAGCATAAGCGATTCATTCGGATATTTTTTGCGACCTTGAGCTAATAATGCAACTGCTTCGTCAGTTTTTCCTTCCGCTAATTTTACTTTATATAAATTTATAAAATCGAAAGTGGTGTCTTTGCCGGCAGTGATGCGTTTTTGGTAAACATCCACCATATCTTTTTCTTTACCGGCATAGCCCGATAATAAAGCGGCAAGATATTCTTGACGATCGTAAATTTTTTGATCGTCGAGCGCGCTTTTTTGTCCATTGTCTTTCAAAAATTTATGCACATCGAGTGCGCCTTTAAAACTCAAAAACGCATTCAAATAGCCGGTGGAATCTTTTTTATCAATAAAATCTTGCGCGTAATTGCCGAGTGTTGTTTCTGTAATTGCAGCCGCTTTAAAAATTTCAGCCATTGCTTTTTTTGCCAATTTCGGATCAGTCGGCACAACTTTTTGCGCGGCTTCAATACTTGCCAAAGCATTTAAAGCTGACATCGTGTATTCGCGTTTATAATCTTTTTTAAGAGCGGCGTTAGCGGAGGCTTGCAGATTATCTGTTGTAGATAATTCGTTGTTCAATTTAGCTTTCAATAATTGTGCTTCCCAACTACTTTGATTGTCCGGCGATTTTAATGCTTCATTAACAGCTGCCGTAGCTTCGGCGACTTTTTCTTTTTTTCCGCCGATATTGTCAATGGCTTTTGTCGCTTTTTTAATTAAGTCTTGCGGCGTTTGTGCAAAACTTGTCGTAATGAGAAGTAGTGAAGTTAGAATACTTAAAATGAGCTTATTCATGTCAATTAGTTTTTAGTAAATTTAAATTATCAATTTTAAGACGAAATTAAAATAAATAGTCAACGCGGTTGATTGTTAAAAAAAAGTTATTTCTTTTTCCAATCGTAAAGATAGAAATTGGTTATTGGTTATTGTTTATTGCTTATTGGTTATTTTTAAAAAATACTACCGGAGCCTCGACGTTGTTACGCATCTTTTGCGTAGTGGCAGTTAATAACTTAAATATAACTCAACAAAGTACATAAAAAACCGCGTAAAGAAAAATAAATTTCCTTACGCGGTTTTTTATGCATCAAAAAAATCAATTACAAAACTTGGTAACAGACATTGAGTGGAATTTTTGCATCAATCGTTGATGCACCAACCGCTTTTTTAAAATTGGCGGTGAAAGCGGCATTAACTGTCGAAGCCAATAAAACATTCGCTTTTATATCAGTCACAGTTGGCGAAGTAAGCGTAACGGATAAACCCGATGCACCGGCAGGTAAAGTACCGACAACTTGTCCGTTGAGCGAAACGCTTGCACTTTCAATGTCGGCAAAAGTGTAGCCGGCAGTTGAAGAAATGGTAAGAACAATTGGCAATACGGTTAAAGAGTTGACATTGTTCACATTTGCACCGTAAGCCGATAAATCAGCCGCAATGGTGTTATTAAAAGATTTTGAAGCAGTAAAACTTCCGGGTGCCAAAACAGCATTAATTGTTACAGTGGTGCTAAAACCGCCTAAATCTTTACAAAGTTCACCCAATTTCTTACAACTTATCGTGCTTAAAATGAGTAAGGCAGAAAATAAAAAAAATGAAGTGCATTTCATTAGCGAAAAGTTTTTTTGGTTAAAAAGAGATTTAAAGTACAAAAATAATGTAACTTTTAGGAACAAACAAATTTTTTTTAAAACGAAAACCCTCGACAACATTTTTAAAACAGGGTCGAGGGTTTTCGTTTTAGGAATGCAAAATAAATAAAATGTCGGAATAAGCTTAATTATTTTTCTGTCAGACCGACTATCTTTTAAGG
>JAYTNA010000525.1:0-2287 GCA_043748865.1 Saprospiraceae bacterium | reverse complement strand
TTAAATAACTATAAATCCGGTTTTTATGTTTTAAGAAACGGCGTTGATAAAAATATTTTAAATTTCACACGTACGCCTTTTACTAAATTTACAATCGCTTATACCGGCAGTATGTACGGTTATGAACTTGTTGACGTACTTGCACACGCTGTTCAAGATTTAATGACAGAAAATCTAATCAGCAAAACTGAAATTGAAATAATTTACGCCGGCAAAGACACTTCTATGTGGCAAAAAGCGATGACTGATTTTAGTTTAGAAAACATTTTTATTTCAAAAGGTATTGTATCAAGAGAAGCGGCTTTAGAAATCCAACGCAATGCACATATTAATTTAGTCTTTTCGGCAACAAAAGACGGCAATGACGGCATCATGACCACAAAATTTTATGAATACTTGGCTGCCGGCAATCCGATAATAGTAATTATAAGCGGCGATAAAAAAGATGAAGAATTTGAAGAGATTATCAGTAGTTTTAACGCCGGTTTGGTGACTTATACTTCGGAAGCATATAATGATATTAAAAATTTTATTTTAAAAATTTATCAAGATTTCCGGAAAACGGGAAATATTGAGAGAGCTATTAAAACCGAAAAAATATCTACCTTTGTTTGGGAAGTTATGATGAATGATTTTTTTGAAAAATTATAAGACGAAAATTAAAACGATAAATTAATGCAAAAAAAACTAACTTTACTTGATGGCATTTTACTCGTTGCCGGTTCGATGATTGGTTCCGGTATTTTTATAGTAAGTGCAGATATTGCACGCAATGTCGGCGGTGCCGGTTATTTATTACTCACTTGGGTAATCGCGGGTGCGATGACAATCATGGCAGCTTTCAGTTACGGCGAACTTTCTGCAATGATGCCGAAAGCCGGCGGACAATATGTTTATCTCCGCGAATCTTATAATCCGCTCGTTGGTTTTTTATACGGCTGGAGTTTATTTCTTGTCATTCAAACCGGTACAATTGCTGCGGTTGCAGTGGCTTTTGCAAAATATGCCGGCGTTTTATTTCCATTTTTTAGCGAAAAAAATATTGTTTTTGATTTAGGTATCTTGCACATTTCAAGAGCACAATTATTAGCGATTGCCGCCATTATTTTACTCACCTATATTAATACACGCGGATTGAAAGGCGGAAGTTTATTGCAGCGCGTTTTTACTTTTGCAAAACTTATCGCACTTTTCGGATTAATTCTTACCGGTTTTTTTTGTTTCGATAAAAATATATTGACGCATAATTTCAATGAGATGTGGAGTACAGCTGCTCGCACAAATCCGGCGAATATGAGTCTGTTTGCAGCGATTGGCGTTTCAATGGTAGGCACACTATTTTCTTCTATTACTTGGGAAAACGTCACTTTTGTTTCGGGGGAAATGGAAAATCCGACGCGCAACGTCGCACGAAGTATGATTCTCGGAACGATTCTCGTTACTTCAATTTATTTATTAGCCAACATCATTTATCTCGGTGTTCTGCCGATTGATGGCAAAGCCGTAGGTACAAGTGTTTTAGAACGCGGTATTCAATTTGCAGAATTAGATCGCGTAGGTACGGCTGCTGTTTCTGTCATGCTCGGCAAAATTGGTGTATTGGTTATGGCGGGATTGATAATGGTTTCCACGTTCGGTTGTTGTAACGGTTCAATTCTTTCGGGCGCACGTGTTTATCAAGCAATGGCAGAAGATGGGTTGTTTTTTAAAAAAGCGGTGGAACTCAATAAAAACGGTGTGCCGGGTATGTCGCTTTGGATACAATGTTTTTGGATTTGTTTGCTTTGTCTTTCCGGTACTTACGGTGATTTGTTGGATTATGTAATTTTTGCTGTTCTAATTTTTTATATTCTCACCGTCGCCAGCGTATTTATTTTGCGTATAAAAAATCCGAATGCAGAACGTCCTTATCGCGCTGTCGGTTACCCGGTTTTACCGATATTATATATTATTGCTGCAATAACTATTGGTATTATTTTATTGATATACAAACCGCTTTACACTTGGCCCGGTTTACTGATTGTGTTGTCAGGTATTCCGGTATTTTATTATTTTTCCAAAAGAAAATAAATTTTTTCCAGTAAATTCAATTTTTATTAAAAAGTCTTTCAGCGGTATAATCTTTGATTTTAAAATTTTGTGGTGTGACATTTTTATACAATTCTTTGAACCACTGCGGATTGTTGACTTCATTAGACTCGTTCAAATATAAATTAAGATAATTTCAGATTGTGTATAGCGGCACAAATAGCGGCAGAAATGTTTTCAAATTCAGCTTTATGATTTC
>JAYTNA010000524.1:0-8378 GCA_043748865.1 Saprospiraceae bacterium | reverse complement strand
AAATTATCACCTTCTTTTGGATTATTATCATAAACCGAATAAGATTGAACTGATTTATCGTAAATTTTATTATTGACCATTTCAACAGTTTCAAAAGTGCCGGAAATTGTATTTAATTTTTTGACATCGTAGTAATCTGTATTAAGCCCGGTATTTGTAATAAAATTCAATTTTATGCGATTAGTTTCCGAAACGGCATCAAATTCAAAAATCTTACTTGAATTGGTGTTTGTTACCGGCACATTGCATGCCACTTCAACAATATCCCATTGTTGAGAAGTCGTTTGCATCGCTTGCCACAAAATAACATTAGTACCAAAGCTATAATTATTCGCACCGGCTGCATCAACTTTAAATCCGCTTGAATGATGCGTTAGCAAGTAATGTCCGTTTGAAGTACATTCAATCTTAAATTCTTGTTGCGTCGAACTAATTAAATCGTTCTGATAAAGCGAGCTATTATTCCAAAATTCATTGTCTGTCATATATTTTCCCGAACCCGCATTTTTAAATTTAAAATAACCACCTGATAAAGTTACAATGTTCCAATTTTGTACATTAGCTCCGGTGTACGTTAAGTGCATAATCGGATTACTATTTCCATTAGAAGAATTAGATGTGATGGCTTTACCCGAAGATAGATTGATAATTTTATAACATTTTGCCGGATCAAATACAGCACAACCACCCGTTGTTTGTGTCACAGTAACTGTGAATGAACAAGTTGATATATTATTTTTTGCGTCTTTTGCAGTATAGGTAACTGTCGTTGCCGGACCAACGTTAAATGTGCTACCGGAATTGACAGTACTTGTTACCGTCGGCGGATTTGTACAATTATCTGTTGCCACGGGTGCTGCCCAAGTTATAATAGATGAAGTTGTTGGTGCAACTACTTGAACCGATATATTTGAAGGACAAGTGGTTCCAAAACTCGGAGCTTGCGTATCATTCGCACATGGATTTGTGTAAGCATTTATAGTGACTGTAAATACACAAGTACCTTTGTTATTTTTAGCATCTGTAGCCGTGTATGTCACTGTTGTAGTACCGATATTAAAACCGTTGCCGGAACTAGCGGTATTTGTTATCGTCGGTGGATTTGTACAATTGTCCGTTGCCGCAGGTGAAGACCAAGTTGCAATAGCGGAAGTCGCATTAGGTGCTGCCGTTAAAATAATATTTGTCGGACAACTCGTACCGAAACTGGGCGCTTGTGTGTCTGTTAAACAAGGATCTGTACTACCGCACGAAGTAGGATTAGCTAAAACTAAATTAAAATCGCCTTGAACATTATTGCTTAAAGTAAAACCACCGCTTGCACCTGATTTATCCGTATTTTGCTGATTGGCTCCCATGCCGGTTTGAAAAGCCGGTCCGCGTTGTGTTACTGTAAAAGTGCCGCTCGATGCAAACTGAATCGTACCGGACATACTGGTATAATACAACCAACCGGTTGAAACACTCGAATTAGCACCGGTTTGGCATAAACTTAATGCCGGACTATTTGCAGGTGGCGTAATTGTTTCGCCTGAATATATGATATTGACGGCTACTAATTCCCAAGATGTTAAACCGCGCAACGTACCTTTCAAAGATGCAGTACCGTCTCCATTTTTCGTGAATGTGATATTGTCCGGCGAATAAAGCACACCCGGACAAGCACTCGTTGGAGAAGATGCCATCGTTAAGATGTAAGGTTTATAATCTTTTGCACAACCGCAAATATTATTCGTTGTTTGAACTTGATATGTAGTACAATTGCCTCCCGTAATTGTTGCGTTTACAGTCACTGTAAATACACAAGTGCTTTTATTATTTTTGGAATCACTTGCTGTATAGGTCACTATTGTCAATCCTAGCGGGAAAGAACTTCCGGGCGGATTAGAAGTAGTTACTGTCGGCGGATTCGTACAATTATCTGTTGCAGTTGGAACTGTCCAATTAGCAGTAGCTGATGTCGCACCGGTTGCAGCAGTTACAGTAATGTTTACCGGACAAGTGGTGCCGAAACTTGGTGCTTGCGTATCATTTGTACACGGGTTTACAATTGTCGTCACTGTCACTGTAAAATTACAAGACGGTAGTGACCTATTGCCACGTAAATCGAATGCAGAATAACTTACTGTTGTAACACCGACTGCAAAGGTAGCACCGGATAAAAAATTAGATACTAAAGTAGCAGCACTGCAATTGTCTGTTGCACTTGGAGTAATCCAAGTACCGATTGCAGTTGTACCGTTTGTAGAAACTACTGAAACATTTACGGGACAATTAGTGATAACAGGCGCAACCGTATCTGATAAACACGCATTGTTCACTGTAACGGTGAAAGTACATTTTGCTAAATTGCCGTTGATGTCTGAAGCAAAATAATTGACTTGCGTAGCTCCTATCGGAAAAAAACTGCCGGAAAAATAATTAGAATTGATTGTAATCGGTGTACAAACTGCAGTTGCAGTCGGCTCAACCCAATTTGCTTGACCGGAATTTCCGGTTGTGTTGACCATTGTATTTTGCGGACAACTTGTAAACATCGGTCCTGTCAAACTCGTACATGGATTTGTATTGGCAACATTTACAGTGAACTTACAAGTTGAAATATTATTTTTTGCGTCGGTTGCCGTATATGTTACTATTGTTATACCAACTGAAAACAAAGTACCGGATATTGTAGAACCGGTAAGCGTCACTGCACCACAATTATCAGTGGCAGTAGGATCGTGCCAAATACCGACGGCTGCATTATTTGCAGGATTAGTAATTAAAAATAAATTACGCGGACAACCGGAAATATCCGGTTTTACATTGTCATTGGCGCACGGATCGAATGTAGTAACCGTTATAGTAAAACTGCACATACCCACATTATTATTGACATCTTTTGCAGAATATAAAACATTAGTAGTGCCAACTGGAAAAAATGCACCGGAATTAAAATTGGAAGTAACAACTAACGGATAACAATTGCTGGAAGCAGTCGGTTCATTCCAAGCTGCCGTAAAACCACCGCTTGGTACAACAATATTTTGTGGACAATTTGAAAACGTTGGTGCGATTGTGTTGCCCGGCAAACAAGTGGCAGTTGGGCTTACTTTCACTAAACTCAATTTGAAACGACATTCAGCATTATTTTTAAAAGTATCTCTAGCCGTGATAATGACTTCTGTAATACCTAATCCAAATTTTGAACCGGAGGGTTTTGTTGAAAGTACCGGTGCAGGTCCGGTGCAATTATCTGTTGCCGTTATCGGATTCCAAGAATAAGCAGCAGAATCGGTTGTTGTCAATATCGTTGCATTGGTTGGACAACTGCTCAAAACCGGTGCAATACCGTCGAAAACAACTACTTTTGAAATACACGTCAAAGAATCGCCGGTGCGTACTTTTAAAATAAATTTGGCATCCAAAACTTTTCCGGCATCAGCACAAGTGTAAACGCGGCGCGTTGTTCCGTCAATTGAGTATTGAAAATTATTACAAGAGTCTAAACCGACGCGCAACAAAACATTTTGCGGATAAACTTTTGCATCGCCTTGAGGTGTTGTACCCGTTTTTATAGTATCCACACAAACTTTTGCATCACTCAAGGGTGAAGTTTGTATCCATCCGGAAAGTTTCACAATCGCATTGCCGGTTAAAGTACCACGTTGAAAAATAAGTCCGCTCGTTTCTAATCTGCCGTTATTGGCGATATTTCCGCCGACATTATTCGTAATGATTGAACACGGGTCGTTGAAAATAGATTTTGCGTTCGTCACTATTCCATCATTCACAATAGAACCGTCCATTACTTCCACAACTTCCGTATTAATAAGTTTACCGGTAGCTCTGTTAAAAAAATCACCGGCAGGAACTAAATAACCGTTGTTTGTAAATGTACTTTCATTGAACAATCGAATATTATTTTTAAAAGTACCGTTGTTGGTAAAAGCTGAACCCGGTTTATTTGAAAATTCAAAGTTATTATCAATCACACCCGGACGATCATTAAAAATTTTGCCGGTATTATTAAATACCGCGCCACTATTAATTCTGATTAGGCTGTCATTAAAAATATATCCCGCATTAGTGATGATACTGATAGTAACAATATAACCGTGATTAATTAAAGTATCTGTGTTCGTAATTTGTCCGCCGTTATCGCTTTGAATCGTTCCGAAATTATCTAATTTTTTTCCGTTAGTAATAGCACCCGTACCAATGATTTTCGCACCGGCTAAATTTTTCACATAACCGGAATCAACTAAAGATGAACCGTTATTCAAACTCAGAATACTGTTCACTTCATTTGTAAAAGTACCATTGAGTTTAACCGTAATTTTATTATTATTATTAAAAGTAGCACCCGCTATATTGGATATTAAACCGCCTGCTAAAACATTTATAAAATTACCGTTTTGAATAGTTGCTCCGGCTTTATTATTTAATTTACCCGAAATATTAGAAGTGGCGTTATTTATAATCGTACCGCCACTTTCATTGTTAAAAGTGCCGTTACAATTTTGAATAGCATTGTTTGTGAAAACGCCTGTATTAGTTATAGTCGCATTGTTAGTTAAAGTACCTGAATTTTGAAACTGCCCGATATTATTGACTGAACTGCCCGCCGCATTTAAAAATGTACCGCCGAAATCCGTTGTAAAAGTTCCGCCCGAATTATTATTGATAACAGCATTATTTGCGAAATTGGTCGCCGTAAATGCTCCGCCGTTTAAATTATTGACTGTGCCTCCATTATTGAAAAGTGAAGATTGTACCCAATTATTTGAATTACTCACAATCGCGCCGATATTATTGGTGAAAGCAGCAGTGTTTACATTCACAACACCTTTATTGGTTATGATGCCTGAATTTGTTATACCACCGGAGGCTTGAAGTTGGATATTCGCATCAATGATAATTGTACCTGAGGTTGAATTGGATAATAGTCCGCCACTTATTAAATTTGTGGCAATTTCGAGTTTATTGCTATTGGCGATTATACCGAAGTTTTGAACACCAAAATTAATAACCAGTGCCTGCGAAATATTGACAGATTGACCGCCCGAAATAGTGGCATCGTTTCCGACTGCCGGTAAACCATTGCTCCAATTACCTGCCGTGAACCAATCGCCGTTAGCAGGTCCTGTAAAAATGGTTTGAGCATAAGAACTAAATGAAAAAAGACAATATAGAAAAGCAAATGAAATTAAATGGGCGCGTAAAGAGCGTCTGTTGAGGCGATGTAAGATCATAAATTATGTTTGTTTTAATGACGACTAAAAATGCCGGCATCGTTGATAAGTAATTTATTAGGGCGTGAAATAATTAGGTGTAATTTGGTACTTTATTTATTTCACGTTCCTAATACAAGTTGATTAAAGAATAAATTACAATTTTTAATCAAAGTTAGTTTTAGTTTGTAACAGTTTAATTTTTTATCTCGGTTTAGTTTCATAAATACAATTAAATAGGTAGTTAAAAATTTAATTAATTTTTATTTGTTTAACGAAAAAAAATGCGACATCACTGTATCGGTGCGTCGCATTTTTTTTTAGCCAAACAAATAAAAGTTTTATCAGAAAGAATAACGCAAGCTGAACTGCATTTGCCAAGCATCAAAGAGAGAAACGTTTTTAACTAACGGAGTAGTTGCTAAGGCGTTGTTCGGGTCTAATTGCGAATTGAATTTGTAAACCGCTTGATTTGAAGCTAAATCACGTCTCTGAAAAGCAAGAGGTGATGAATATTTAAAACGATCTGCAACACCCCATGACGGATTTATCAAGTTGCCTACATTAGCAATATCTAAACGTAACTGAATGCTGTGCTTGGTTTTTTCGCTGAAAGGTAAATTTAAGTTTTGAATTACCGATAAATCAAAAGTAGCTAAGAAAGGTAATACCCAACCATTGCGTTCAGCATGTTGACCGCGACGAGAATTTAAATAATCGTTACCGGAAACAAAACTTTCAAATGCATTTCTTTGAACGTCAGGCGCAAAAGTACGCGCGCCAACTTTTAAAGTATCGAATTTCATAACTGACAACTGCGTTGCAGTTGGTACAAACATTAAATCGTTACCGCTGATTTGGTCGCCGTTGGCATCGCCACTCACGGTAAAGGTGCCGTTGCCTTGATTCGCAATGTTACCGAATAATGTAAAAACTGTTGACCCGAACTGTCCTTCCGGAATACGGTATGAAAAACTCATTACGAAACGATTACGCAAATCAAAATCAGAATTAGCCAAAGGTAAATAATTATTACCTTTTACTGAACGCGTACCCGTCCAAGATGAATTGGCAATTGAACCGCCCGTAATCAAATCAATGGATTGACCTAAATTATAAGCGACCATTGCCGACCAATTTGTATTGCGGAAAGGTTTCTCCAATTTCGCGGTAATACTCCAAGAATAGCCTTGATCTGTATTTTTTAAAACTGTGTTGTCTGTTACTTTATAGTTGATACGATTAGCGGAATCTAATTTAGCACCGTTAGTATAAAGTACTTGAGCACCTTTGCTGTCAGTGTATGTGTTTACACCATTATAGTAGGGACGATTGTCGCCGTCAGCACCCGCATACGCGCCGACAGGTGCTACTAAATTTGAATTGATATAAAGGATGTTATTTACGACTTTTGAATATAAACCTTCAACCGTTGCAATAATTCCGCCCGGTAATTTTATATCAATGCCTAAATTTGAACGCCATGTTTGAGGAAATTTGAAATTCGGATCAATCGTAGCTAAGTTGTAAGTCGGCGGACCGGAAACGGTTGCGGGTAAATAAGTTTTATAGTCCGGATTAAAGGCGTATTTCGCACCTGAAATTAATGTTTGTGCTTGCGTCACACCATTATTACTGACAGCATTAGAAATCCAAACAAATGCAGGGCGACCTGTAAATAAACCTGTTCCACCGCGCAACTGAATGGTTCTGTCACCTTTTACATCATAGTTGAAACCAAAACGCGGTGAAATTAAAGTAGAAGATGTCGGTAATTGTGCGGTATTGTATTTAACAGACTGTTTATTTTCGTCTAAAAAAGTATAACTCGCTGCTTCGGTATTGTTAATCGCATTATTGTCACCGAAAGTAGGGAAATCTGCACGTACACCAAAAGTCATTTTTAATTTATCATCCAATGCTGAAACTTCGTCTTGAATATAAACACCCGGTTGCGTTGCCGTAGAAATAGCTTCAGGCACATCACCGTTAACGAGTCCTACTGTTTGAAAATACTGTTTCAACGCTGGCACAGATGTACCGTTGGCAGAAGCATAAAAATCTGAAAGACTTGAAAAGGTATAATGACCATAGAAACGCGGTTTGAAGGAGTTATCGAATTTAAATGATTCAAAATTCACTCCCGCAGTGATTGTATGGTTTTTCAAATACATCGTCACATCGTCTTTGATTTGAAATGTATTTGTATAAAGGAAATTATCAATAGAAAACGGTTCATAACCAAATGAAATCATCGTCGTTGCATCCGGTCCTTGAATGTCTACTAAAGGAAATGCTGAAGAATTTGTTGAACGATAGTCGCGATTGACCGTATAACCTGCTTGAAACTTATTGGATAGTTTTGTGCTGAATAAACTGTTCAATTCAAAAATACCAGAGTAAAGATCATTGTTGATGATGTAGTTACTGTTTTGAAAATTCAAGGCAGTTGTTACACCATTTCTACTACCACTTACAGATCCACTACCACTTTCAAAAACATCACGCGAAGATTTTAGATATTTGAAACTCACACTGGCGTGGTGAATTTTACTGATGTTGTAATCTAATTTAGCCAATGCTTTATCACTGTAAGTAGCTAAACTATAATTATCATAAGCACCGGTGCTATAGTTATATTTAGTTTGTAAAAACTTGCTCAAAGCGTCAAGCGTATCTGCGCTCACACGCGAAACCACATTTGCACCTGCAGCACCTCTATAAGCAGTATATTGCGCAGGATCGCTGCGACGTTCAATTTCTGCATTAACAAAGAAGAAAAGTTTATCTTTTATTATCGGTCCTCCAAAACTTGCACCGGCTTGTGTTACATTATATTTGGCGTAAGGCAGCGCAAAAGTATCTACCTTCGTACCTACAAAGGCATCACCTCTGTTATTGACAAAAGCGGAACCATGAAACTCATTTGTTCCGGATTTTGTTACCGCATTGATACCCGCACCGGTAAAACCTGCTTGACGCACATCGTAAGGCGCGATATTGACTTGAATTTCTTCAAGCGCATCAATAGAAATGGGTTGTGCATTTGTTTGTCCGCCCGGACCGGATGCCAAACCAAATGAATTATTAAAAATAGAACCGTCAATGGTTAGATTATTAAAACGCGAATCTTGACCGGCAAACGATAAACCTTGACCGGCT
>JAYTNA010000523.1:0-1990 GCA_043748865.1 Saprospiraceae bacterium | reverse complement strand
CTAACCGAATATCCGATAATATTGTATGCTCGAATAGTTGTTCAAAATACGAAGTTTTCATATTGCAAATATATTAAAGAACTTACGGGTAATCAAGAGGCGATTCTCGCGGGGAACAGACAACCAAAATTTGCAACTGCAACGCAGTTGAATTTGCGTTCTCACGAGAGGATTTACATTCAACTGCGTTGCAGTTGCAAACCGATATGATATTTTTCCCAGCGATTCTCGCGGGGCTATTCATATTTAACCGCTTCGCGGTTGTTTAAATATCGAAAAACAATTTGAATATTTACAAATTTTTAAGACGATTGAGCTTTCCCTATATTTTCAACGCACACCGGAATATCGGACTACACTAATATTTACGAAAATTTCAGCGTAAACAGTTTTCACTGCAAACTTATTCGCATCAAAAATAAAAACAAAAGAGAAAGCTTCCGGATTGTATTTTAAAAGGGTTAAACGGGGATTACGGATTTTGCATTAAAGATTTTAGGTTTTTAGGTAGCGTTTGATGTAATTATTTTTAGCAAAAATAAAATTTAAAATCGTTTTTCATCGCGTAGAAACAACATAGTCTCTGATTAAATTTTCGAGAAAAAGACAACTCTCATACGCTGTTAAATTTTTGGGTTCAATATCTAATAAGTGTGTAATTTTTTCATACAAATTATGAATCACTTCAGCGTGCGCGGCGTTTTTATATTTCGAATAACGTTCAACGGCGTATTTCATAAACACAATATCATCTTCTCGAAGTTGAACGACTTGGGGAAAAACGGGCGTGCGCGTATAAATATCGCTGCTGCTGAAATTATCTAAAAGCGCGGCTTCTCGTTTGTTGCGCAGTTTAACGACAATAGTTTGAGCTGCCATATCGCCCAAACGTTGTCGCCGGTCGTTAGAAATAATAAATAAAGCACCAATAGCACCCGAAGAAAAACCAAAATCTATGAACCACAAAATAATCCGCATAAAACTATCTCCCCAACGCAAAGGTTGACCGTCTGTACGCATCACGCGAATACTGAGCGACCGCTTACCCAAAGTTTGTCCGTGAAAAATAACTTCCGAAATGATATTATACACAAACACAGACCAAAGCGGAAAAGTGAACACGATTTCACCAAACAGTGCCGAACGATTCATAAAATGGATAGAACTATAAACCAAAGCCATGCCCATCCAAAGTATCGCAATAATAATTAAATCTAAAAGCAACGCGAAAAGCCTATCGCGCAAAGTTGCTAACTGATATTCGACTGCAACGTTTTGTGAGGTGAGAATGTTGAAACTTGTCATGAATTACGAATTACGAATTACGAATGAGTTTTATGCTGAAGCCCGAATTAAACAAACTCAAATATACACTCGAAAGTAGATTTGGAAAAACTTTTTAAAATACCATGCGTAAAATATTTTTTGTGTTTGCAAATTTTGTGTTCGTATTTTTGCCGCGAAAAAATTTTTCAAAACGAAAAAAAATTTTTCAAAACATCAGGAAATAAAATTCAAAGAAAATTATTATGACATCATCGGGAAAAGTAATAGTAATTACCGGCGGAGCCGGATTTATCGGTTCGCACGTCGTGCGTTTATTCGTGAATAAATATCCGCAATATCGAATCGTTAATCTCGATGCTTTGACTTATGCCGGTAATTTAGAAAATTTGCGCGATGTTGAAAACGCGCCGAATTACACTTTTGTTAAAGCGGATATTACGGACGAAAACTTTATCAATGCTTTTTTCAAAGAAAATACTATTCACGGTGTCATTCATTTAGCCGCCGAAAGTCATGTGGATCGTTCTATCACCGACCCGATGTCGTTTATAAAAACAAATATCGTCGGTACTGTAACGCTGCTCAACGCCGCAAAAAATACTTGGAAACTGAATGACGGCATCGAACACCGTTTTTATCACGTCTCTACCGATGAAGTGTATGGCAGTCTCGGTGAAACCGGTTTTTTTACGGAAGAAACTTC
>JAYTNA010000522.1:0-8264 GCA_043748865.1 Saprospiraceae bacterium | reverse complement strand
CGCAGAAATTGTAGTTAAACTTAGGTTAAAACAATTTTCCGTGACAAACTAATGACTAAATTTGTAAATAAATATTTAATCATTTTTCTAAATTTTTTTGACATGAAAAATAAATTTCTTACGCTTTTTACTTTGAGTTCAGTGCTTACATTTTTCGGCAGCTGTAATACTTTAGCACCGGCAATGAAAACCAATTTGCCTTCAACGAATAAAGATGTAAAAGTTGAATTGCTTTTTGAAATTGACGGTTGCAAAGTTTATCGCTTTAACGATAATAAATCTGAACAGACCGAAATATTTTACAAAATGTGCCTGCACAAGTACTGTTAGTTGGTACTAACCTATCAAACACAATGAAATTTTAAATGCCGTTGATGATAACGGCGTAACTGCTGCCGCAGTGCAAGTAGCTAATAGAAAACTTCATGAAATGACGATAGAAACGAGTTAAACTACTGATACGCTTCAAAGTAATATCCGCAAATAAAAAACTTGACCTTGATTTTGGAGTTAGTGAACACGAATAGTATCTTTATGTTTATGTTTCACTAACTCCGATTTTCATATTGGAAAAAATAATCCGTTTTGAAAATTAAAATTTCTTCTTTTGTACCGCTTATCGCACCTCTTTTAGTTTTTGCGTTTTGTTCTCAAAAAACGGATGCAATTATTGTCACACCCACTTCTACACCGACTCCGGTTGTTGTAAATAATTACGGCACAGCTAAAGTTTGGCTCACCACCGGTGATCAAACCAATCTTCTAAATCAACTTGCCGATATAGCTTTTATTAAAAAGGAGACAACGACTTTGCCGACAATTACTATTGATTCAACCATAAAATATCAAAGTATGGATGGTTTCGGCGCGGCTTTAACGGGTGCATCTGCTTTCAATATCAATAAATTAAACGATGCCGATAAAAAAACTTTGCTCAACAATCTTTTCAGTCCGACAGCCGGCATCGGTATTTCTTATTTGCGCATTACTCTGGGTGCGTCAGATTTTTCTTTAAATAGTTTTTCTTATGATGATGTGGCGGTCGGGCAAACAGATGTTGATTTGAAATACTTTTCAATTGCGCCGGATCAGGCAGGGGTTATTCCGATTTTAAAACTCATAAAAAGTATTAATCCGACGCTAAAAATTTTAGCTTCACCTTGGAGTGCGCCGGCTTGGATGAAAACTTCCGGAAATATGGTCGGCGGCAGTTTGAAACCGGAGTTTTATCCGGCTTATGCGAATTATTTCGTAAAATACATCAAAGCCTATCAAGCCGAAGGCATCACGATTGATGCGATTACGCCGCAAAACGAACCTTTATATTTTGATGCAAAATATCCGTGCATGGGTATGCTTGCCGGTGAACAAGCGGATTTTATAAAAAATAATTTAGGACCGGCGTTTAAAAAAGAAAATATTAATACAAAAATAATTATTTACGACCATAACTGGGATCATCCGGAATATCCGATGTCAATTCTTGCCGATACGAGTGCCGCAAAATATATTTCCGGCTCTGCTTTTCATGGTTACGGTGGTAATGTCGGCAATATGTCGCCTGTGCATCAAGCATTTCCTGATAAAGATTTATATTTCACAGAAATTTCGGGAGGTGATTGGGCACCGGACTTTAGTGGTAATTTGATGTGGAATGTATCCAATATTTTTATCGGCACTGCAAAAAATTGGTCGAAGTCGGCTCTTATGTGGAATCTTGCTCTTGACCAAAATCATGGACCAAAAAACTTTGGTTGCGATAATTGCAGAGGTGTTGTCACGATTAACACGAACAATACCATTACAAATAATGTTGAATATTACGTCATTGGGCATTTTTCAAAATTTGTAAAATCGGGCGCTTTTCGCATTGCGTCCACTTCTACGTTACAAACTTCGCAACTGGATCAAGTTGCATTTATGAATCCGGATGGTACGAAAGTATTAGTTGTTATGAATCCGGAAGATAATATTAAAAATTTTGTTGTCAGAATAAACGACAGGCAGTTAAGTGGGACGCTGACGGCAAAATCTGTTTTAACTTTGATTATTGATTAAAAAAATCGAATGGAAAAGTATTTGGAACTTTTTACTGCAAGTTTTCAAGGCTATGCACAATATCTGTTGCACGAAATTTTAAATCCTTCGTGGCACAACTATTTTTATTGGTTGATTGGCATTTCTCTGTTTTTTTGGTTGCTTGAAATTTTATTTCCTTGGCGAACGCAACAAGGCGCGATTAGAAAAGATTTTTGGTTAGATACATTTTATATGTTCTTTAATTTTTTCCTTTTCGGACTTGTCGGTTATGTGGCTGTGTCGAATGTAGTATCTACTGCTTTTAATGATTTTATTTTTCGTGTTTTCGGTTGGCACAATTTGGTGGCTATTCAACTCGGTAGTTTACCTGCATGGACGCAATTATTGATTTTATTTGTCGTCCGCGATTTTATTCAGTGGAACATACATCGGCTTTTGCACCGCTCGAATTGGTTGTGGCAATTTCACAAAGTACATCACAGTGTCGAAGAAATGGGGTTTGCCGCGCATTTGCGTTTTCATTGGATGGAAAATGTTGTTTATCGCACTTTAGAATATATTCCGTTGAGTATGTTGGGTTTCGGGATTCAAGATTTTATTTTCGTACATTTATTTACTTTAGCATGGGGACATTTTAATCACTCGAATTTAAAAATTCCGCTCGGTTTTTTGAAATACATTTTTAATAATCCGCAAATGCACTTGTGGCATCACGCGGAAAATGTGCCGAATCCGACAGGCATAAATTTCGGGTTGACTTTAAGCGTTTGGGATTATTTATTTGGTACAAATTACACACCTAACGAAGACCCGAACGAAAAACTTGGTTTCAAAAACGTAGAAAAGTTTCCAAAAACGTTTTTTACACAAACAATTTATCCGATAAAAAAAATCTAAAATTTAAACTTGTAAATAAACTTTATCGGATAAATTTTGTAAATTCTAATTCAGAAACCGAATAAAAAAATCCAAAATTTGTTGAATTAAGATGCCGAAAATATTTTTTCTACTGCTGTGCATTGCCGAAGGTTTTTTGCTGACCAGTAATATTGATAAGGCAGATGTTTATCTCAGTCCCGTTTTAATTTTATTGACAGGCATTGGCATAGGTCTTTGTGTGATTTATAAATCTTTTGATAACGGACAACAGACAACGGAAATCGGACAACGGCAATCAAAAATCGAAAATCTTTTTTCCATCGGCATTTTTATTTACGGGTTCATTCAAATAAAAAATCAACTTACTGACGTTTTTAAAATTTATGCGATTGATAAATCCATTTCAGATATTATTCCGCAGATACAAATCATTCTTCACTATTTTTTGAGCGGCAAAACGCCTTATGTTACTTTCAATGATTTGGGCTATCCGATGTTCCCTTGCTATTTGCCGGCACAGTGGTTGCCGTTTGTTTTAGCCGAAAAATATCAATTCGATTATCGTTGGATTTCTTCTAGCGTTTTATGTATTGGCATCGCTGTTTTGTGCAGCATAATGTGGCAGTCGCGGTTGAAATTTTATGAAAAAGCGGGTGTTGTTTTTTTTATTTTCTTTTTTCTATCGCGTTTTATCACTTTGCAAGATGTTGTTTTCGGTGCGACTATTGAGACATTAATGTCGGGGTATTATATTTTACTCGCAGTTGGCATCTATCGTACAAAAAATTTGCCGTTACGTGCCGGTTTGATTACGCTTTGTTTACTGTCGCGTTTTTCTTTTTTGTTCTGGGTGCCGCTTTATATCGGTATCGTTGCGTTAAGTGAAAGTTATCGAAATGCTTTTAAATTGTCGCTTTATATTTTTCTCGGTGTTTTTCTGTTTTATATTTTGCCGTTTATGATTATTCCGAATGACTACACCATTTTTTTTAAAACACAACAATACTATACTGAAGCAACAGTCGGAGAGTGGCAGCATTTGAGTGATAACGGAGAAGTACCCAGACATTTATTTAACGGCAAAGGTTTGGCTTGTTATTTTTATATGTATGTAAAAGGCGATCTGCTGCATAAAATTCATATCGCGCAATTTGCAGCTTGGTGCGCTAATTTTTTGGCGGCAGCAACTTTATTTTTCTTTTTTTTGAAAAAGAAAAACGAAACAAATGCAAGGATTTACGCCGTCGGTGCTTTAAAAATAATCATCACCGTTTTTTATGCTTTTGTTCAGATTCCATATTCTTATTTGTTTTTAGTACCGCTTGGTTTAACGCAGGTAATGCTTTTTGTTTTTAACGGGAATTATTTGCAACATTCCGAGAAAAATTAATTACAAATTTCAAAACAAAAACCCATAACTATTAGATAATAATTTTTGTTCAAAGTACTGAAAACAAATGATTTAATATAGCAATTAACACGATGTTGATAATTTATTAAGAACAAATAATTCTCTGCTGCGTATTTTCGTGTTGTATTGTTAATGACTCGACTACTTGAGCAAAACTGAAATAAAAAGAGCAATCTATTTTCCTCGACAATACGCCTACTAAAAACAGCTTACAACTTTTTATTACAAACACAAACTGACGCATCATTATTAATTTTTGATGAAGGGCAGGGTGTGTTATCTTTTGTATCTAAACTAGTATTTTATTCTTATAGCATGACAACAACATTAATTGAAGAGCCTATTTTATCCGACAGCGGTAACCGTTTTGTTCTTTTTCCGATTAAACACGATCAAATCTGGAAATATTACAAACAAGCCGAAGCTTCTTTCTGGACGGCGGAAGAAGTTGATTTAACGCCCGACTTAAAAGATTGGGACACTAAACTAAACGACAACGAAAAACATTTTATTAAACACGTACTCGCCTTTTTTGCGGCATCGGATGGTATCGTGAATGAAAATTTGGTTTTGAATTTCATGCGCGAAGTGCAAATTCCGGAAGCGCGTTGCTTCTACGGTTTTCAAGTAGCGATTGAAAACATCCACAGTGAAATGTATTCGCTATTGATTGACACTTATATCAAAGACGATACAGAAAAAGATTTTCTTTTCAATGCACTCGGCAATTTAGATTGCGTTTCTAAAAAAGGCAATTGGGCTTTGAATTGGATAGAAAAATCACCAACATTCGCACACCGCCTCATTGCATTCGCTGCCGTTGAAGGTATTTTCTTTTCAGGTTCTTTCTGCGCCATTTTTTGGTTGAAAAAACGCGGATTGATGCCCGGCTTAACTTTTTCTAATGAATTAATTAGTCGCGATGAAGGCTTGCACTGCGATTTTGCTTGCTACCTCTATTCGATGTTGGAAAATAAACTCGATAAAAAAGAAGTGGAAGCTATCATCACCGAAGCGGTTACAATAGAAAAAGAATTTGTGACCGATGCTTTACCTGTATCATTAATAGGTATGAACGCCGCGTTGATGAGTGAATACATCGAGTTTGTTGCCGACCGTTTATTAAATTCTCTCGGCAATGAAAAAGTTTACAATACTGCTAATCCTTTTCCTTGGATGGAAATGATTTCGCTGCAAGGCAAAACAAATTTCTTTGAAAAACGTGTAGGTGAATATTCAAAAGCCGGTGTCGGCAAAAAAAATGATCATACCACCGCTTTTGCTTTTGAAGAAGACTTTTAATTTAATTGACAATTGACCATTGACAGTTGACAACGAATAACAGAAGGTTACAATTAAAAAATTAATCGTCAACTGTCAATTATCAACTGTCAATTATCAATTATCAGATATTTAAAGAAATTTTTTAATTAAGTTGGCGCGAACAATAGCAATTGAGAATAAATTATTAGCCATATAATTTTCAATTGCCGTTGTCAATTGTCAACTGTCAATTGTCAATTATCTATGCAAGTTATTAAACGTTCCGGAAAACGCGAAGAGGTAAGTTTTGATAAAATTACCGCCCGCGTCAGAAAATTATGCTACGGTTTAAATCCGTTGGTAGATGCTATTGAGATTTCTAAAAAAGTTATTTTGGGTTTATATGACGGCGTAACAACCACCGAACTCGATAATTTAGCGGCAGAAACTTCTGCAACAATGGCATCGTTGCATCCCGAATACGCGCTTTTAGCGGCTCGTATTGCGGTATCGAATTTACATAAAAATACAGACAAATCTTTTTCGCGCACGATAAAAGAATTACACGCTTATATAGATCCGAAAACAAATCAGAAAGCCGGACTTATCAGCGATGAAACGAACCGTATCATTCAAAAAAATAAAGAAGAATTGGATTCGGCGATAATTTATGATCGCGATTATGAGTTTGATTATTTCGGTTTCAAAACATTAGAACGCTCGTATTTGCTGCGTATGTACGGCAATGTGGTGGAGCGTCCGCAACAATTATTTATGCGCGTGTCAGTAGGTATTCATGGTGAAGATATAAAATCAGCCATCGAAACTTATAATTTGATGAGCGAAAAATGGTTCATTCATGCAACGCCGACACTTTTTAATGCGGGAACACCAAAACCGCAACTATCCTCATGCTTTTTACTTTCAGTCACCGACGACAGTATTGAAGGTATCTTTGAAACACTCACACGCTGCGCAAAAATTTCTCAATCTGCCGGCGGAATCGGTTTGTCTATTCACAATGTGCGCGCAACCGGCAGTTATATAAAAGGAACGGGCGGCACGTCGAACGGCATTATTCCGATGTTGCGCGTGTTTAACGATACGGCGCGTTATGTGGATCAAGGCGGCGGAAAAAGAAAAGGCGCGTTTGCCGTTTATCTCGAACCTTGGCACAGCGATATTTTTGAATTTTTGGAATTGAAAAAAAATCACGGCAAAGAAGAAATGCGTGCGCGTGATTTATTTTACGCACTTTGGATTCCGGATTTATTCATGGAGCGCGTGAAAAACGATGAGCTGTGGTCACTCTTTTGTCCCGATGAAGCAAGAAATTTATTCGATATGTACGGTGGCGAGTTTGAAGCAACGTATCATAAATACGAAAAACAAGGTTTGGCGCGTAAAACTGTTCCGGCGCGGGAGTTGTGGCACAAAATTTTAGAATCGCAAATCGAAACAGGCACGCCGTATATTTTATTCAAAGATGCAGCAAATAAAAAATCGAACCAAAAAAATCTCGGTACCATTCGTTCTTCCAATTTGTGTACCGAAATTATGGAATACACTTCCAAAGATGAGGTCGCGGTTTGTAATTTAGCGTCTCTTTCCTTGCCGAAATTCGTAGATAAAAAACGTCAAGATTTTGATTTTCAAAAATTATTTGAAATCACTCAAGTTGCGACGCGCAATTTGAATAAAATTATTGACATCAATTATTACCCGGTCGAAGAAGCACGTACTTCAAATTTCCGTCACCGTCCGATTGGTCTCGGCGTTCAAGGTTTAGCTGATGCTTTTATTTTGATGCGCATGGCATTCGATTCTGCCGAAGCGAAACAATTGAATAAAGATATTTTTGAAACAATTTATTTCGCCGCGATGACAGAATCAGTCAACTTAGCGGAAAAACTTGGTGCTTACGAAAGTTTCAAAGGTTCGCCGTTGAGCAAAGGTGAATTTCAATTTGATATGTGGGGCGTGAAACCATCGAAACGTTGGGATTGGGAAAGTTTGCGAGCGAGAGTTCAGAAAGTCGGCGCAAGAAATTCATTACTTCTCGCTCCGATGCCGACGGCTTCTACTTCTCAAATTCTCGGTAACAATGAATGTTTTGAACCATATACGACAAACATTTACACGCGTCGTACACTTTCCGGCGAGCATATCGTGGTGAACAAGCATTTATTAAACGATTTAGTACAACTCGGTTTGTGGAACGATGAAACGCGCGAAGTGATTATTGCCGCAAACGGTTCCGTTCAAAACATCGAAGGCATTCCGGATTCCGTAAAAAGTTTGTACAAAACATCGTGGGAACTTTCGATGAAAACTTTAATTGATATGGCAGCCGATCGCGGCGCATTTATTTGCCAAAGTCAATCGCTGAATTTATTTATGGAAAGTGCTACGTTTGCCAAATTAACTTCAATGCATTTCTATGCTTGGCAAAAAGGTTTGAAAACCGGTATGTACTATTTGCGCACACGTCCGGCAGCCGATCCGATTAAATTTACGCTTTCCGCTAAACATCAGCGCGTTACCGGTGGTAGAAATGAAACGGTTGTAATTTCTTCAAAAGAATTGGTGATGGAAGAAAATAATCCGGCGCAAATAAAATTAAATTTTGATGCCGTGCCGACGCTGACTGCGGAAAATATCGCTTCCTTCC
>JAYTNA010000521.1:0-2874 GCA_043748865.1 Saprospiraceae bacterium | reverse complement strand
CGCGTTGAATCTATATCAACCGTAAATTGCGTTTTTTGACTTGATACCGGCAACGCATCGCTGCCGACAGGTGCGCCTTTAATCAAAACATTGCCGGATTTATTTAACGAATCAATTATTTCTCCTTTCGACGATAAAAAATAGGCTTGCAAACCTAAATCTACGGGCATACCGTTGTCAATTTTCACAAAGAACTGACTAAAAGTAATATTTTTTTGAGAAGAAACATCAAATTTACTTGTGTCAGTTAGTTCAAAATTTTTTGCGGTAGCGTAAATCGGCAAATCTAAATCAACTTGTAATTTAAAAGCACTTTGATCAGTAATGAAGCCTACTGTTTTTGTTGTCGCGTCCGGATTCATCAACCCGACAATTTTATAATCGATCGCCACCGGATTGAAACTCACAATGTCGGCAAGATTAGAATTGGATTTATCGAAAACCACTACCGTTTGTTTCGATTGATTAACTTCATTCAGTTTCGGATAATTAATATTCACGCCGTTTGTCAAAGGACTTTTTAAAGCCAAATGTTCGCCGTTGCTTGAAATCACATCACCTACTTTCATAATTGCCGCAACCGGTACACCAAAAGAATTATCTAAACTCACTGTTAATTTCGGATTCAAAAACTTAAATTCTCCGCGTTTCAGATTTTTAAAAAAATCTAATTTAATTGTATCTTCAGGTACATCGAAAGTATCTCTGCCGAGAAAACCTTTCACGTAAGAAAATTCAAAATTTTTTATTTGAAACAGACCATCGTTCGTCAAATTTACGCGCTCACCTGTCGGACGTTTTCTTGCATCATAAGTAATGAAAATTGAATCTTTGGGAGTGGTTAAATGATAACCCGTCATGTCGAGAGAATCAATATTAGGAAATCCGGATGCTGTAAAAGTTTTTTGAAATGCTACACCATTTTTTGTAAATTGCGGAATACGCAAAGTAATATCGGACACAAAATCCGGCGAGCGAATTGCCCACAACAAAATACCTTTTTTCACATCCACATCCGAAACATGAACGCCGTTAGGCAAAGAAAAAGGTAAAGCCGTTATAGAATCGCCAAGCGGAAAAATCGCGTTATTGAAATTCGCAAAAATATCGAGCGACGTGCGTGAAATAAAATTACCTTTATAGTGCAATCGGATAGTGCTGTCCGATTCGTATTGAATGTACGCCAAGGTATCAAATTTATTTATCAGCGATTTCACGGAAAGGCGTGTATCAATCAGAGGTAAAGTCCAATCTTGTTCAATGCCGGTCACAATTAAATCGTCTGCCGGGCGAATACGACAGTCAGAATAAATAAAAGCTAAAATCGGAAGTAATAGAAGTATTTTTCTCATTCTAAATTTAGAATTTTTTTTTAATGCGTAAAGGTATTCATTCGTTCTCAAACGCTTTTCTAAACTTCGTTAATGAAATTGTAAAAATAATTATATAGTTGTTAGCTGTTAATTATTAATTGTTAGTTGTTTACCTATCGAGTAGCGGTTTCCTGTTTATTTCCACAATAAAAAAAGCGATACCGTTATACGACATCGCTCTCTGCTATTTACATTCTCTATTATGAAAATCAACCAAATTTTTAAATAAATAATTAACAACTCTTAAGACGCTTCCTCTAAAACGCTATGTTTTTCATATACTTTACCCAAATTATCATAACGGTTATTAATTTTATCTTTCAATTCTTTTCTGGCGAAGAAAATCCGACTTTTAACGGTACCTAACGGTAATTTTAAATCATCGGCTATTTCTTGATATTTGAAGCCTTGATAGTGCATGACAAAAGGCACTTGAATACTTTCATCTAACTCATCTACCATACCCGTTAATTCATTCATCATCATATCGCTTTCCGCTTGATTACCGGTTGATACCATGATGGAATTGATATAGAACTGATTGTCTGTTGTATCCAAAATAGTATTCGACTTAATTTTTTTACGATAATTATTAATGAAAATATTTTTCATTATCGTAAACAACCACGCTTTAAAGTTTGTACCATCGCGAAATTTATCTCTATTGGTAATTGCTCTGAAAGCAGTTTCTTGGAAGAGGTCTTTTGCGTCTTCCATGTTTTTGGTCAAATTGTATGCAAATGAATGTAACAATGATGACATTTTATTAAAACCTTGATCGAATTCTAAGACTGTCATAATTATAAAATTTTATAAAGTCGAGTAATATTTTCTTTCTGTGACAAAGGTACAGTGAGGTTAAACAATATCCAAAATATTCTTAAACAAAATTTAATTATTTTTTTATTTTTTTTATGAATTTACAATAAAAAAGAGATAATAAATTGATTATCAATTTATTATCTCTTTTTATCAATAAAAAAATATTTTTACAATTTTCAAAAAAAATTGAAAGTTGTGAAAACTAACTATTGATTTCTTGTTTTATAACCACTAAACGTTCTTTAATACTATTACACCGCGTATCGAGCGCATTTATTTGTGTCGTTTCTTTTTCTAATTGATGATCGAACTCGGTAAAATTCAAATCTATTTTGCGTTTGATGGTATTGATATATTGACTCAAACGTTCCGACATTTCCGCTTCCAATTGTTCGCGTCCCCGTTCCACTTCTTTTCGGAAACCGTTTAAAATTTGTCCCCGTTTGGCAATCGCCGTGCCGCCGGCGAAAACTAACCCGATAGTTGTGAGCAATCCGCCGGTGACATCAAGTACCGCACCTTTTGTAACGGCTGCTAAAACTATTCCGACAATTGCAATACCACTACCGGCTGCGATGTTGGGTGTAATAGAACTTTTTTGATCGAAAAGTGCTTCGTCATAAAAATTTTCGCCGCGACCGAGAAACTTTGAAAAAGAATCTTGCAAATCTTTCAAAAC
>JAYTNA010000520.1:0-3760 GCA_043748865.1 Saprospiraceae bacterium | reverse complement strand
GCAGCCACTTGTATCGGTTTCTTAAAAAATTACGGTTTAGCCGACGATTTTCAACTCAATATTGAAGTCAACCACGCGACACTTGCCGGACATACTTTTCAACACGAACTGCAAATAGCAGCCGATAATAAAATGCTCGGCTCTATGGATGCGAATCGCGGCGATTATCAAAACGGTTGGGATACCGATCAATTTCCGATGAATATCGGTGAACTCATTGAAGCGATGCTCGTAATTTTACCGGCGGGCGGATTTTCTGCCGGCGGCATTAATTTCGATGCAAAAACGCGCCGCAATTCGACGGACTTAGAAGATATTTTTTACGCACACGTGGGCGGTATGGATGCGTTTGCGCGTGCGCTCGTTGCAGCCGACGCGATGTTGAGTAAATCTAAATACAATGAGTTCAGAAAAAATCGCTACGCTACTTTCGATGCCGGTAGTGGCAAATCGTTTGAAGCCGGTGCCTTAGGTCTTGCAGAGTTGCGTGACTATGCATTACAAAACGGCGAACCGACACCGACATCCGGCAAACAAGAATGGTTAGAAAATATCATCAACGATTACATTTAAGTAATGAACAATCAACAATGAACAATCTATAACAAGATTGTTCATTGCTAATTTTACCAATCTTTTTTACTTCTCGAAATTTGATAAAAAATAAAATGAAAAAAGTCTTTTCACCTGTATTGCTGCTTATCACATTCACATGTTTTGCGCAAAATAAAATGACACCCGAACTGCTTTGGAAACTCGGGCGCGTGAGTGGCATGGGTATTTCTAAAGATGGAAAATATGTTTTGTATCGCGTATCAATACCAAATGCCGATGAAGATAAATCTTCGCGAAAGGTTTATGCGATACCCGTTTCCGGGGGCGGTGTGCTGCTTGTGACAAATCCGGACAGTATGCTCGTGAAAGATAAAATTTCGCCGGACGGAAAATATATCATTTCAAGCGATGAAGTGAAAGTAATAAAAGTGGATGGGAAAGATTTATATCCGGATCTACCCAAATCAAACGTTCAGGTGTATGACAATTTGAACTATCGGCATTGGGATACTTACGCTGACGGAAAATTTGGTCACATCATGCTCACGTCACTCGTTGACGGAAAAAAAGGTACGCCCATAGATATTATGAAAGACGAACCTTACGATTGTCCTCAAAAACCTTCCGGTGGTGATGAAGATTTTATTTGGAATCCGAACGGTAAAGAAGTTGTCTATTGCACGAAGAAAAAATTCGGTACAGCTTATGCTATTTCTACGAATACCGATTTGTACAGTTATAATATTGAAAAGCGCACAACGCGTAATTTGACGGAGGGTATGCTGGGTTATGATGTTAATCCCGCGTTTTCTAAAACCGGTAATTTAGCGTGGTTGAGTATGAAACGCGACGGTTATGAATCGGATAAACAAGATATTATTGTTGGCGATGGTTTTACTAAAATAAATTTAACACAACAAAACGATGCGATTCATGTCGAAAGTTTTAAATGGAGCGACGATGGTAAAAAAATATTTTTCATCGCGCCGGTAAACGGTACCTTACAATTGTTTGAAGTAAATGATCCGGGATTAACGAAAATGCTGCCGGTTGTAAAACAAATTACAAAAGGCGATTTTGATATTTCAACCATTATCGGACAAAGTAGCAACACACTCGTCGTGAGCAGAACGGATATGAATCATGCTGCGGAATTATATGCTGTTGATGTTACCAACGGTTCAATGCGGCAACTCACGCACGTGAACGATGCAACTTACGCTACGCTCGGCATGAGTAAAACCGAACGCCGCATGGTGAAAACGACAGACGGAAAAGATATGCTCGTTTGGGTTGTTTATCCGCCGGATTTTGATGCGACGAAAAAATATCCGACACTTTTATATTGTCAAGGCGGACCGCAATCGCCACTCACGCAATTTTATTCTTTTCGTTGGAATTTGCAACTCATGGCGGCAAACGGTTATATTGTTGTTGCGCCGGACAGGCGCGGTATGCCGGGTTTTGGTACAAAATGGAATGAAGACATCAGTAAAGATCACGGCGGACAAGCGATGCGCGATTTGTTGAGCGCGATTGATAATGTGAGTATGGAAAAATATGTGGACAAAACGCGGTTGGGTTGTGTCGGTGCAAGTTACGGCGGGTATGCAGTTTTTATGCTCGCGGGTATGCACAATAATCGTTTCAAAACTTTTATCGCACACGACGGTATCTATGACTTCAAAAGTATGTACGGTACGACCGACGAATTATGGTTTACTAATTGGGATTATGGCGGTGCGTATTGGGATAAAAAAAATGCGCCGGCACAAAAATCGTACGAACAATTTTCGCCGAGTAATTTTGTTGAAAAATGGAATACACCGATTTTAATTTATCAAGGCGGCAAAGATTATCGTGTACCGATTGAACAGGGCGAACAAGCATTTCAAGCGGCACAATTGCGCGGCATCAAAAGTCGCTACGTTCTATTGCCTAATCAAAATCATTGGGTAACTTCTCCGCAAGACGCCCTCGTTTGGCAACATGAGTTTTATAAATGGTTGGAGGAAACGATGAAATGATGTTGGACAATGGACAATAGACAACAGACAACGGACAAATCCAAGAATCTTTTTTGAAATTTTTTTGAAAAAAATCTTGCGAATCTTTAAATCCTTTAATCTTGGTTTTTTTTAAAAATAAAAAACGCGCGAAAAAAATATTTTTCGCGCGTTTTTTATTTTAAATCGAAAATCGAAAATCTTCTATTGCAAAATCATATCTTTCTCCTCTACCATTCTGCGGATATTAATCAGTGCGTAACGCATTCTGCCTAATGCTGTATTGATACTCACCCGAGTGAGCGATGCAATCTCTTTAAAACTCATGTCGGCATAGTGGCGCAAAATCACGACTTCGCGTTGCTCGTCCGGCAGTGCGTCAATCAATTTGCGCACACGGTCGTGCGATTGATGGCGCATGATTGAATCTTCGGCACTCTCATCCGATAAACTCAACACGTTAAAAATATCAAATTCTTCTGTCGGCGACATCGTCGGGCGGCGTTTGTCGCGACGAAAATAATCAACACACAAATTGTGCGAAATACGCAACGCCCATTGCAAAAATTTGCCTTCATGGTTGTAACGTCCGCCACGCAGTGTGTTAATGATTTTGATGAAAACTTCTTGGAAAATATCTTCCGCTAATTGTTGGTCGCGGCAGAAAAGGTAAATAGACGTGTAGATACGCGCTTTATGGCGACGCAACAATGTTTCGAATGCTTTTTCGTTTCCGTCTAAGTATAATAGAATTAGATCTTGGTCGTTAATCAACGACAGTGAATTTACCTGCATATACTAAGTAGTTTCAACTTGTGAGAGTGAGATGATAAATACTAAATTAGTGTACAGGTACAAGATCAATAGGCAAGAATTTGTGTTATAGAATTAAAATTTGTAAGACCTTAAACGTCTTTTTTAACCACTTACTTTTATATAAATCAAAGATAAAGCCAATTTTTTTATAAAGCCAAATGTTTTAGTCTTTTTTATTAAAATTTTAACATTTTTTTAACTTTTCGGAAAAATAAGATAGTGATGTGCGTTGTTGCCGAAAAATCTTTTATTTTCGCATTAAGAATCAATAAATTAGACGAATGAAAATGATTGGCATTTTCTGTCCTATTCACCATTCAATATCATTACTGTTCAAAAGGATTTTAAAACGTTTAGAATCCTTTTGAACAGTAATGATTTAA
>JAYTNA010000519.1:0-6571 GCA_043748865.1 Saprospiraceae bacterium | reverse complement strand
TCGCGACAGTGTCGGGGCAATTAAAAGAAAAATACGGTAAAAGTTTTGAATTGCGAAACGTAAGAAGAATGATGCAGTTTGCAGAAAATTTTCCCGACTTTCCAATTGTGTCGCCGGTGGCGACACAATTAAGTTGGTCGCATTTTATTGAACTTTTAACAGTAAAAAACCAAAATGCACAAATTTATTATGCACAAAAAGCCGTCGAAGAAACGTGGAGTAAAAGGGAATTAAGAACTCAAATAGAACGCAAAGCCTTTGAGCGAAGAGAAATAGCTAATCTGCAAATACAATCCGAGTTATCGGATTTGAAAAATACATTTAAAGACCCGTACTTTTTAGATTTTCTGGGATTAAAAGAAGGCTATCTGGAAAACGATTTGGAAAGTGCTATTCTGAAAGAAATAGAACTATTTATTTTAGAACTCGGCAAAGGTTTTGCATTTGTGGAACGCCAAAAACGCATGATAATTGATGGCGAAGATTTTTATTTAGATTTACTCTTCTTTCACCGAAAATTAAAACGTTTGGTAGCTATTGAATTGAAACTCGGAAAATTCAAAGCCGGTCATAAAGGGCAAATGGAATTGTATTTAAAATGGCTCGATAAATATGAAAAACAACCGGAAGAAAACAGTCCGATTGGTTTAATACTTTGCGCCGAAAAAAGTACAGAGCAAGTAGAACTTTTAGAAATGCACAAAGACGGTATTATGGTAGCTGAATATTGGACAGAACTGCCGTCCAAAAAAGAATTGGAACAAAAACTTCACGATTTAATCATTGAAGTACGCGCCAGATTAGCAAATAAAAAATTTTTAGATTGATGAAATTAACTTTCGAATCCGATTTGAAATTTCAATTAGACGCGATTAAATCTATCACCGATTTATTTGAAGGGCAACCTTTGGATGATGCCGGTTTTGAATTTCAACTACAAGAAGCCGGGCAACTCGACTTGATATACGGCATGAGTAACAACCTTATTTTGTCGGAAGCACAAATTTTAGAAAACCTAAAAAATGTACAGGCGGATAACGATGTGGAAATTTCAAACGCATTAGACGGTTTAAATTTTTCGGTAGAAATGGAAACCGGCACCGGCAAAACTTATGTCTATCTGCGTACCATTTACGAATTGAACAAACTGTATGGTTTCAAAAAATTTGTCATCGTCGTGCCGTCAGTGGCAATACGCGAAGGCGTTTTAAAAAATTTGGAAATCACGCACGATCATTTTCAAAATTTATACGACAACATTCCGGTCAATTTTCAAATGTACGACAGGACAAAAGTTTCTACATTGCGCGGATTTACGACCACAAATAATATTGAAATTCTGCTCATCAACATTGATTCATTTGCTAAAGATCTTAATATAATAAATAAACCTAACGACAAACTCAATGGACAAAAACCAATCGCATTTATTCAAAACGCGCAGCCGATTGTTATTGTAGATGAGCCGCAAAATATGGAAACGGACAAAAGACAAAAAGCCATTGCAGATTTAAAACCGCTTTGTACCTTGCGATATTCGGCAACGCACAAAAATAAATACAATTTAACGTACAGTTTAAATCCGATAAAAGCTTACGATTTAGGTCTGGTAAAACAAATTGAAGTAGATTCTATCATGGAAGAAAATGCTTTTAACGATGCTTTTATTTCAGTAGATGCTTTTACAAAAGCAAAAACCAGCGGTAAAGGAACGGTGAAAATTACCATCAACAGTAACGAAAACGGCGGCGTAAAAAAGAAATCCATTACAGTGAAAGTTGGTGATGATTTGTATAAACTTTCAAACGAACGAGAAATTTATAAAGACGGCTACTTGATAGAAGGTATAGATTTTTCGGATGAGAGTATTCAACTCTCCAATGGCAACACTATTTATAAAGGCGACACACAAGGCGGCATGACGCAAGAAATTATGAAATTTCAAATTAAAAAAACTATTGAGGCACATTTAATAAAAGAAAATAAATTTAATAAACAGGGTATTAAAGTTTTGTCTTTATTTTTTATTGATAAGGTAGCGAATTACAGAAGTTATGATGGTAACGGCAATGCCGTAAAAGGAAAATTTGCCGATTGGTTTGAAGAAATTTATCAAGACTTTATATTAAAACCGGCATACAAAAATTTAGATAAATTCAGTCTCGACTCAACACACAACGGTTATTTTTCACAAGACAGTAAAGGAAAACTAAAAGATACCAGTGGCAAAACAGAAGACGATGATGATACTTACAGCTTGATAATGAAAGACAAAGAAAAATTATTGAATTTAGATAACCCGTTGCGTTTTATTTTTTCACACTCGGCATTGCGCGAAGGTTGGGACAACCCGAATGTTTTTCAAATATGCACGCTCAACGAAACAAAATCGGAAATAAAAAAACGCCAAGAAATAGGCAGAGGTTTACGTTTGGCAGTTGACCAAAACGGAAAACGCACACGCGACAAAAACATCAACAGATTGACCGTCATTGCCAACGAAAGTTATGACGATTTTGCTAAAGCCTTACAAAAAGAAATAGAAGATGATTGCGGCGTTGAATTTACGGGCAGAATAAAAAAAGCACAAGACAGAATACCGATAAAATACAGAAAAGGTTTTGAAGCCGACCCGATGTTTTTAGAAATTTGGGAAAAAATAAAACATAAGACCACTTATCGAGTTGATTACGACACCAACGATTTAATTACTCAATCGGCAAAAGCAATTAAAGAAATACAGGCAGTTTCAGCACCTTCAATACGTTCTACAAAGACAGGCATTACAATGACAAACGAAGGCGTAGAAACTTTTTATGTCGGCGAAAAAATTGAATCGTATGGCGGTTATGCTTGGAAAATTCCGGACGTTTTAAGCTACATACAAAGCAAAACAGAATTAACGCGCTCAACTATTCAAGAAATATTACTAAAGTCGGGAAGGATTCCGGATATTTTAGTCAATCCGCAATTGTTTTTAGATCTCGCCGTGCAAGTTATAAAACGCACATTGTACAGCATCATGATTGACGGTATTAAATACCAAAAAATCGGTGGTTCGGAATACGAGATGAAATTATTTGAAGACCGCGAATTAGAAATTTATTTGAATGAATTTACTTATAAAGTAATAGACAACTCAAAAACAATTTACGAAATGTCGATTCCCTTAGACTCAAGAGTGGAGAATACATTTGCTAAAGATTGCGAAACGCGCGATGATATAAAATTTTATTTCAAATTACCGAATTGGTTTAAAATTCCGACACCCATTGGCAACTACAATCCTGATTGGGCGATTGTATTTGAAGACGACACCAAAATTTATTTTGTTGCAGAAACCAAAGACACCGGAACACCAAGAGTGGATAAAAGTAAATTAACCTTAGATGAACAAAATAAAATAAAATGCGGTGAAGCACATTTCAAAGAATTTGAAAGATTGAAGTATAAAGTAGTAAGTAGAGTTGGGCAACTCATTGAATAGACAAACGCAATACGGATTCAAACTGAAAGAAAGCACTTTAAACATTTATTTACGATTTTTCAATTATAAAAAATGGAAGCAAGAAATTCATCAATAAAAATTGCCGTGATAATATAGACACTGTTGTCAAGCCGGCTTTCTGCAAAATTTCAGTTGCTTTTTTTTATAAAAAAAGCATTTCAACTAAGGTGACCAGCCTGCTGTAATAATTAAACGATAATTTGATTATTATTTAAAATGTCAGATGAAAATCCAACTCATCTGACTTTTCCATTTCTATCCCACTTTAATTCAGTAAATAAATATTTTTAGTTGACAAATCAAAATATTTTTACAACGATTGTCAATCAAAGTTGACAACTATTGAAAAAATATTATCTTTGTACAAAATTTATTTTTACCTTTAAACAATTCAGTTCAAATAATAAAAGCAATGAACCCATTATCAGATCGCCTGAAATCTGCTCGACGTATGCGCGGTTGGTCATTGCAAGAAATGTCCGACCGGTTAAAAAATCGCGTGAGCAAACAATCTTTGCATAAATATGAGCAAGGTGTTGTCGTACCGGATAATTATATGTTGAATGAATTGTGTTACATTCTGAATATTCGACCGGATTATTTATATCGTCAACCTGTCGCGCTGGGCAATTTATCTTTCAAAAAACTCAGCAAACTTTCCGCTCCTGAACAAGAAATTGCCATTGAAAAGAGTAAAGATTTACTTTCTCGTTATCTTGAATTAGAATCGTTAGTCGGGTTGAGTAGTGAATTTAAAAACCCGATTAATCACAGCATAATTTCAAACATTGATGAAGCTGAATCTGCTGCGCGCATAGTAAGAGAAAAATGGCAATTAGGTAACGACCCGTTACCAAGTGTGGTTGAATTGCTCGAAAATAATGAAATTAAAGTTTTGAGCATTGAAGCGGGAATCGGTTTTGATGGTATGTCAACTTTTGCAAATTCCGATATACCAATAATTGTATTAAATAAAAATTTTGGTGTTGTACGCCGTCGCTTTACTGCTTTGCACGAACTCGGACACTTAATTCTTAAAAATAATCTACCCGAAAATATACCCGAAAAAGACGAAGAAAAATTTTGTCATGCTATTGCCGCAGCTATGCTTTTGCCCAAAGAGCGTTTGTTTTTTGAATTAGGTGAGAAAAGAATGGAGCTTAATCTGCGTGAATTGATAAACATTGAAGATAAATATGGGATTTCGGTACAAGCGATTTTATACCGTGCAAAAAAATTAGAGATAATTTCCGAATATTACTACCGGCAGTTTATTAAACGTTTAAATTTTCTGTACGGCAAAAAAATCGAATTTGGTAAATTTCCGGATATTGAACAAACTAAACGCTTTGAACAACTTTTACTGCGCGGCATCAGCGAAGAAGCATTTACCTTAAGTAAAGCGGCAGAGCTTAATAATATGAAACTCTCGGAGTTTAGAGATTTTATAAAATTTGAAAAAGAAGATATAGTACCTTCAAACATTTAAACCAATGCGCATAGCCGTAACGGATGCCAATATTTTCATTGATTTATTTGAAATTTTATGGCAAGACAATTTATTTAAAATAGGTTTAGAAATTGTAACAACGCGGGAAGTTTTTGACGAATTGAATGAGCTGCAACAAGAAAGTTTAAAGAAAAAAATGGAAAGCGGACAACTTCGCGTATTAGATATTTTAGCTGGGGAACACACTTTTGTTAACGCAATTGATACAAGTCACCGATTATCTTTCTCCGATAAAACTGTTTTATACATAGCCATAAGAGACAATCTCCAAATTCTAACAGGCGATCAAAAACTGAAAAAAACGGCTGAAAAATTAGGCTTACAAGCCAACGGAATACTTTGGGTATTTGATAAAATAGTTGAATTGAATATTGTAACACATCGTGAAGCTGCCGATAAACTTGAAAGTTTAATGCGGATAAATTCGTGGCTACCCGAAAATGAAAGTTTTGCGCGTCTGGAAATGTGGAAAAAAATGAGCCTTAAACTATAATTTATAATTAAAAATTTTTATCGTCAGCGCGTAAACCGATGAAAAAATTAAAACGCCGAACAATAAATGAAGTGGTTGAAGTTCTTTTTGAATACCGTAATTATTCATAGATATACCGAAAATTACTTCCGCCAAAAGCAAAGCTAATAAACCGAATGACAGAAAACGTACACCGGAAATAATATCAAAATAGTTGCGCAATTGATAATACCAATAAACAATTGCTACCGTAAGCAGGTAATAAAAATATTTGTGAATGTTGTAGATACCCGTCAAATGCGTTATCCAATTATCGCGTTGATTTTCGCCCATCGTTTTCGCTATTATATCTACTTGTTGTCGCACTTGCGTTCCCATCAATATTTGCGCGATGACTAAAACGCAAACGATGATAGCTGTGATTTTGAGCTTTAAACTTTGAGCTTTAAGTTTTGAGTCGCTCCTGTTTTGCAACTGATTGCTTAAAGTGGATGGCTTAAAGCTATTTTGCTGATAGATAACATCTGACAACTGATAACTTGTTATTAATGCGATTAAAATTAACAACGCCACAATCATGTGGACGGTAATAAATCCGGGCATTAAATTCGTGGAAACAACTATTGACCCTAACCAACCTTCAAAGCCTACGCCGATAAAACCAAGCAGCGATAAATAAAAAATGCGGTTGCCGAGTTTTCGATTTTCGATTTTTGATTCACGCGCTAAAAATCCAAAATCTAATTGCCTGACGCGCCACGCTAAAACAGTCGTGATAAAAATAAAAAACCCCACCAAAACGCCGACCAATCTATTCAAATATTCAATCCAAGTTTTAACAGCGTTGAAAGATTCTTCGTCATGGACCGAAGGGTCATTAATTATTTTTTGAGCAATGTCACCCATACCGAGGCGCGATAAAGTTTTTGCGACACGGATATTTTTTTTCTCGCGCAAGGCGACATAATGCGCTCGATAATCGGCGGGTAAGTCGAGCGCATTTGTGGGTGGCACCCAACAATCGAAACATTTAGGCCAATCCGGACAACCCATGCCGGCTCCTGTTGAACGTACTAATCCG
>JAYTNA010000518.1:0-1431 GCA_043748865.1 Saprospiraceae bacterium | reverse complement strand
AAGGTAGAAGGTAGAAGGTAGAAGGTAGAAGGTAGAAGGTAGAAGGTAGAAGGTGTTAGGCTCGAGCAAAATATTTGCTGTCAAAACTTAATACCTTATACCTTATACCTTCTACTTTTTAAATTAACGAACAACCAGCGTTTCCGATTGCAATTCTGCTGCGGACAAACCGTGCAGTTCTTTTAATAAATCTTCAATTTCCGTGTGTGTAAAATTACAAAACCAACGGTCGGCGCGTGCTTCGATGCTCGGCAAACCTTTTCCGCGTTTTGTATCGGCAATAATGACTTGTAATTGACCGACTCTGTGATTTTTTTTTGCAAAAGCGCGTTCCAATGCACCGAAATCGTGTCCGTCAATGCGCGTGACGTGCGCACCGAAAGCTTCAAATTTTTTATGTAGCGGTTCCAATGGAATTAAATCTTCGGTTGCCATATTGGCTTGAAAAAAATTTCTATCAACAACAAAATATAAATTATCCATTTTATGCGCATTGGCGACTAAAACTGCTTCCCAAATAGAACCTTCATTGAGTTCACCGTCTCCGAGAATACATACAACGCGATTATCGGTACCGCGAATTTTCATATCCATCGCAATGCCTAACGCGACGGAAGGCAAATGCCCAAGTGAACCCGAATGAAATTCTATTCCCGGT
The DNA here is from genome assembly GCA_043748865.1 of Saprospiraceae bacterium. Lineage (GTDB taxonomy): Bacteria > Bacteroidota > Bacteroidia > Chitinophagales > Saprospiraceae > JAAFJT01. Next base: position 773 of record JAYTNA010000518.1, on the reverse strand, counting down.
ATTTTTACATTCGGATGCCAATAGATATTATCATTGAGTTTAAGGTGATTTTTCAAGCGCGATTTTTCTATCCAACCCATTTCGGCAAATAAACCGTAAAGTGCCGGCACATCATGTCCTTTCGAGAGCAATAAATAATCGCGATTCGGGTCGTCAAGTGTATCTTTACTGATGTTTAAAAATTCTTGATAGAGATACACCATCAAATCGGTTGCAGATAATGATGCACCCAAAAAACAACCGCCATCGGTTGCCATTCTTAAAATATGTTCACGTACACGCAGAGAGAGTGCGCCGAGTTCTTTTCTTTTCTTATTGGTCATAAAATTTTTCTTTCAATTTACGGGTGCAAAATTGGGGATAAAAATTGATTTTTTTAGAAGTTTTGATAAAATAAAACAAAATCTAAACTACCGTTCTACTAATAATTTATTTATCTGTGCATACTGCAAAAGCATAATCGTTTTGCCATCTTTTATTTCGCCGGTTTCTATCATTTTTAACGCTTTCTTGAACGACAATTCTAAAACTTCTATTTCTTCCGTTTCTGCTTCAATGCCGCCGCCGTTATGTATTTTCATATCGTTGGTGTACTCGGCAACAAAAAAATAAATAATTTCAGTGAGCGAGCCCGGCGACATATAGGCTTCCATTACTTTGCGCACTTCGGTTACTTTAAATCCTGTTTCTTCTTCAGTTTCTCTTTTAATGCAGTCTTCCGGATTATCTCTATCCAATAAACCCGCACAGGATTCAATCAACATACCTGTTTC
>JAYTNA010000517.1:0-1935 GCA_043748865.1 Saprospiraceae bacterium | reverse complement strand
GTTATCGGTTATTAGTTATTAGTTATTAGTTATTTTGATTGGTAGATAATTCGTAGTTCGTAATTTGTAATTGACAATTCGTAATTCGTAATTAATTTTAAATGAGCATTCATGCGTTAAGTTGCGTTCATCCCGATGCAAAAATCGGTAACAATGTTATTATAAGTCCGTTTTGTTTTGTTGAAGCCGATGTAGAAATTGGCGACAATACTTGGATTGCGCCTAATGCCAATATCATGAATGGTACGCGTATCGGAAAAAATTGTAAAATTTTTCAAGGAGCGGTTTTAGGTACTATTCCTCAAGATTTGAAATATAAAGGAGAAAAAACTTACCTCTATATCGGCGACAATACGGTTGTCAGAGAATATTGCACCATTAATATCGGCACAGGTGCTACCGGAAAAACTGCTATCGGAAAAAATTGTTTGGTCATGGCTTATGCGCACGTTGCGCACGATTGTATTATCGGCGACAATGTTGTTCTTGCCAATAATGTCACTTTAGCCGGACATATTGAAGTCGGCAATTTTGCGCGATTAGGCGGTATGGTAGCCGTGCATCAGTTTGTAAAAATCGGCGAAGATGTTTTTGTCGGCGGCGGTTCATTGGTGCCTTGCGATATTCCACCATTTATTTTGGCGGCACGCACGCCTTTAGCTTATGCCGGTATTAATCGCGTCGGTTTACAACGTCGCGGCTATTCGACCGAACAAATTGACAATATCAGAGACGTTTACAGAATACTTTTTGTTGATACCAATAATTTGTCTCAAGCTGTCAATACGGTTGAAAATGAAGTGCGCGATACACCCGAAAAAAAACGTATCCTCACTTTTATTCAGCACTCGACTCGCGGTTTGATAAAGAGTTATCGGACTGCGAATAATAACAGCAACGGAAAAGCGTAAAACGATTTTGGATTTTGGATTTTAGATTTACAAAACTTTTTTGTTGCTAATTTCCACTAACAACTAATAATTAACAACTAACAACTGACAACTAACAACTATTTTTGAAAACTTTAGCCATCATTCCCGCACGATACGCTTCAACACGATTCCCCGGAAAACCTTTGGTAGATATCGGCGGAAAAACGATGATTCAACGCGTTTATGAACAAGCGCAAAAAGCAAAATCTTTAGATAGAATTATTGTTGCTACTGACGATGAACGCATTGTAAAAAACGTAAAAAGTTTCGGTGGTGAAGTGATGATGACTTCGCCGACGCATACAAACGGTACCGAAAGATGTCTGGAAGTTTTTTTTGAACTGAATACAGCAGCATTGACATCTAATCTCGTCAATAAATCCGGAAAAAAAGTAGGTTTTATTTACGATGTAGTCGTCAACATTCAAGGCGACGAACCTTTTATAAATCCCGATGATATAGATAAAGTGGTGTCACTCATTAAAACGCAAACCTTTGATATTGTAACGCTCGCCAAAAAAATTACCAATCCCGATGATATAGAAAATCCGAACATCATTAAAGTTGTTTTCGATTTGAATCACAAAGCACTTTATTTCAGTCGCCATGCAATTCCATACCTGCGTGATAAAATCACGACAACAACGCCGGTGTTTTATCAACACATCGGTCTCTATGCTTTCAAAGGCAGCACTTTATTAAAGTTGCCGCAATTCCAACAAAGCGCGTTAGAAAAAGCAGAATCATTAGAGCAGTTGCGTTGGTTAGAAAACGGTTTAACGATTGGTGTTGCCGAAACCGAAAATACTTCTATCAGTATTGATACGCCGGAGGATTTGAAGAAAATAGTTTGACAATTGTTTTGAATATTCAAAATAACTGTTCGACCTAACTGTTCATTCTCTAAATAAAAAACGCTAACGCTTGTGAAGGTCTTTGGACTTTTTGCGGACTATTAGCGCGACTCCTGACGCGAGTAATATATTTGTAGATCACTTGCGTC
>JAYTNA010000516.1:0-1580 GCA_043748865.1 Saprospiraceae bacterium | reverse complement strand
GTCCATCGTCCATCGTCCATCGTCTATCGTCCATCGTCCGATTTCAACGCAAGAACTCCATGACTCTTTATGGGAAAACCAAAACATCCGTTTGTTTATCAAGCGCGATGACTTGTTGCATCCTTTCGTGAGCGGCAATAAATACCGCAAACTCAAATACAATTTAATTGAAGCCAAAAATTCCGGTTGCGTCACACTTGTAACTGTAGGCGGTGCATTCTCAAATCATATTTACGCTACGGCGGCGGCAGGAAAAATTCACGATTTTAAAACCATCGGCATCATTCGCGGTGAACGCGTTGAACCTTTAAACAGTACTTTACAATTTGCGGAAGATTGCGGTATGACATTGATTTTCGTTTCGCGCACCGATTACAAAGATAAAGATGCACTGGAAAAAAAATACGCACCGGATGGCGAAAAAAAATATTGGTTGCCTGAAGGCGGTACAAATAATTTAGCGATACTCGGATGTACGGAAATTATGGCTGAACTTGAAAATGAATTGCCTCTGATACCGGATTTTGTCTGCGTACCGTGCGGTACCGGCGGAACGGCAGCCGGTATTTTAGCCGGTAAAAATGTAAAAACAAATGTGTTAGGATTTTCTGCGCTGACCGGCGATTTTTTGAAATTAGATGTCACGCTCCTTTTAGAAGATTATACCCACACTCATTTATCCGATACTTCCGGAAATATAGCCAATGAAATCCTAAAAAAATTTAGATTGATGAGCGATTATATTTTCGGTGGTTACGCCAAACAAACACCCGAATTATTAAACTTTATCAATGATTTCCAAATAAAATTTAACATTCCTTTAGAACCCATTTATACCGGTAAAATGTTTTACGGCATCCTAAATATGCTCGAGAAAAAAATTTTTCCGGAAAATTCTACAATAGTCGCTATTCACACAAAATCAGTTAATGATTGACAACGGACAACGGACGACTGACGACAGATATTCATAATTAATTTTTCGCGGTCAATCGTCAACTTTAATTACTTTTCGTTATACGATATCAGTTGTCCGTCGTCCGTTGTCCGTCGTCCAAATATTTTAGTATTTCTTCTTCGAAATTTTATTACCTGTCGGTCTTTGCATCCTGCTTTTAAAGGCTAAAACCGCATCGTTGCGTTTGGCGACGTGTTTTGTGGCGCGCCCGTGCACACGCTCGCGCCATTTACGCCAATTGTTCGGGTGCATTTCGTACTGCATAAGTGCGCGTACTTCATTCTCGCTTAAACCAAATTGAAATTCAATCGCGTCGAAAGGCGTTCTATCTTCCCACGCCATTTCAACGATGCGATCAATATCTTCTTGCGAAAGTTTATATTTTTCTATAATCAGCATAGGAACAAAATATGAATAGATAAACGTTTTTCCACTCTTGATTGTTTTAAAATTATTAGAGCATTTAATTTTCCACCAATGTTAATTTTTGAGGAATATTTTAAAAAAAACTTGCATATCTAACTTAAGTAATAGACTGTAAATATTCGCTACTTTTTTGTATCATTGTGAATGCGATACATAAAAAAATTATCAGATGCTGAACTTGTGACACTTCAAGAGG
>JAYTNA010000515.1:0-3524 GCA_043748865.1 Saprospiraceae bacterium | reverse complement strand
TTTTAGTTGCAGGGCTTTTTGCAAAGTGTCCATCTTCTAATAAAATTAATTACGAATCATTACTGTTCAAAAGATTTTTTCAACCAGTTTTTTATAATTTCTTTGTGAACTTTGTGAGAACCTTTGTGAACTTTGTGTTTAATTTTAACACAAAGGACACAAAGGTTCTCACAAAGTTCACAAAGCACTATTAATTTATAAACGTTTAGAATCCTTTGAATAGCAACGATTCCTAATTCATAATTGATTCATTATTCTGTTGGTGGTGTAACGTCCGGCGTGGTTTCAGTTGTCGCATCAGTTGCCGGTGTTTCATCATTCGAAATTGACGTTGATGTACCGTCGATATTTTCACCATCCACAACTTCACCTTCCGCAATCGGCACATCTTGAATAACGGCAACACCGGCAATTTCTTCGCCTTCATCTAAACGAATGACTTTTACACCCATTGTTGCGCGACCTTGAATGCGCATATCACCGGCAGACATACGAATTGTGATGCCCGCTTTTGTCGTTATCATCATATCGTCACCATCTTTTACTAATTTTATGGCGACAACTTTACCGGTTTTTTCTGTAATGTTCATCGTTTTCACGCCTTTACCGCCGCGATTCGTCATACGGTATTCATCAATTTCGGAACGTTTACCGAAACCTTTTTCGGAAACAATCAATACCGAATTATCTTTTTCATCGGCATTAACGGCAATCATACCAATTACTTGGTCAACACCATCTTCATCAATTTCGATACCGTTCACACCCGATGAATTTCTTCCCATTGAACGCACGCGACTTTCACTGAAACGAATTGTTCTACCGTTGCGATTTGCCAATAAAATTTCTGCCTTACCATCTGTGAGTTTTGCTTCGATGAGTTGATCTTCTTCTCTGATGTCAATCGCAATAATACCGCCGTTTCTCGGACGTGAAAATTGTTCGACTGCCGTTTTTTTAATTACACCGTTTTTCGTACAGAAAATGATGTAATTATTATTCAGATAATTTTCGTCTTTCAAATCTTTTATTTTCACAAAAGTCAAAACCTTATCGTCATTAGGCATTGCCAAAATATTTTGAATCACGCGACCCGCAGAATTTTTTGAACCTTCCGGTATTTCGTATCCGCGCAACCAATAGCATTTACCTTTTTCGGTGAAAAATAATAAATAATCGTGCGAGTTAACGATAAACATCTGTTCGACGTAATCTTCGAGACGAGTTTTTGTGCCACGCGCACCACGTCCGCCACGTCCTTGTGAACGAAATTCGCTGACAGCAATACGTTTAATATAACCTAATTTAGAAATAGTAATTACTACTTCTTCTTCAGAAATTAAATCGGCGGCGGAAATTTCACCTTCTGCCGTTACAAAATCTGTTCTGCGCGCATCGCCGTAACGTTCTTTTATTTCTGCAAGTTCACCTTTAATAATATCGCGTTGCATGAGTTCGCTCGCAAGAATTGATCTAAAATGCGCAATTTGTTTTTTTACCTCGTCGTAATCATTTTTTACTTTATCGCGTTCCAAACCTGTCAATCGTTGCAAACGCATTTCTAAAATTGCTTTTGCTTGAATATCGCTAAGTTGATACGTTTTTTTCAAATTACCCGCATCAAAAACACCGACAACTTCTGCCGTTGCATCACTCAATTGGAAAATTTCCGATGTCAAAGCTTCTTGTGCAATATCCGGCGTTTTCGAGGCGCGAATAAGGGAGATGATTCTATCCAAAGCATCTAAAGCGACAAAAAAACCTTCAAGAATGTGTGCGCGTTCTTCGGCTTTGCGTAAATCAAATTTGGTACGGCGGACAACGACTTCAATCCGAAATTTTATAAATTCTTCAATTAAATCTTTCAGATTTAATATCATCGGACGACCGTTGACCAATGCGACATTGTTCACGCCGTAAGATGTTTGCAACGGCGTGAGTTTGTACAATTGATTCAGAATGACGGCAGAAATGGCATCTCTGCGCAATTCAATCACAACGCGGATACCTTCTCTATCCGATTCATCGCGCACATCTGTTATACCGTCAATTTTTTTCTCGTTCACCAATTCGGCAATTTTCATTACCAATTGTGCTTTATTAACTTGATAAGGAATTTCTGTGATGATAATTTGATCGCGTCCGCCTTTACTTTCAATTTCAGTTTTTCCACGCAACACTACCCTACCCCGCCCTGTCAAAAACGCTTCACGCACACCTTCCATACCATAAATCGTTCCGCCTGTCGGAAAATCCGGTGCTTTAATAAATTCCATCAATTCCGGAATCGTAATCGCCGGATTATCAATTGTGGCAACAATACCGTCAACGACTTCAGTTAAATTGTGCGGCATCATATTCGTCGCCATACCTACGGCAATACCTGACGAACCGTTTATTAATAAGTTTGGCACTTTTGTCGGCAATACGGTTGGTTCTTCGAGTGTATCATCGAAATTTAAACGAAAGTCAACTGTTTCTTTATTGTAATCAGCCAAAATTTCATCAGCAATCCTGCGAAAACGCACTTCCGTGTAACGCATCGCTGCCGGTGAATCACCATCCATTGAACCAAAATTTCCTTGCCCGTCAATCAAAGGGTAGCGCAACGACCAATCTTGTGCCATACGCACCAACGTATCATAAACGGAACTATCGCCGTGCGGGTGATATTTTCCCAAAACTTCACCGACAATACGCGCCGATTTTTTATGCGCTTTGTTATAAGCAATTCCGAGTTCCGACATCCCGTACAAAACGCGGCGATGTACCGGTTTCAATCCATCACGCACATCCGGCAAAGCACGCGACACGATTACGGACATTGAATAATCAATGTACGCCGCCTTCATGTGGTCTTCAATATTTACTTTAACTATACGGTCATTAGACATAAATGAATTTTTTAGTTTTTTAGCGTCGCAAAATTACGAAAAAATAAACGAAAAAACGGATAAAAACCATTGTTTTGAAAAAGAAAATTAAGAAAATGAAATGATAAAAACGTCGTCGAGGCGCAGTGACTTGACGACGTGGAGAAAATCATTTCAAAAAAATAAACATTTAAACTTGGGCAAATCCTTGAAAAGCTCTTACTTCAGCGGGTAAAAAGCCGATGACCATATCCGATGCAGGAATACCGTTCGTTATAAGATCATCAGTAAGTAGAAGGTCGGTGTTGTTCACTAAAATCCAAACTTTACCGGTGTCTTTGATGTTGAGATGAAAAACAACTTTGTGATAAAAGCGTGATTCGTACCAACCTGTTCTCACTACTTGATAGTGATGATGCTCCTCATCTGCAATGATTTCGTAAGTGGCATCAGGTGTATTTGTGCGCCTACTTACATAGTCTTCGAGCAATTGACGAACAATACTACTATATTTTTTTATTTTTCTGTCTGTTGAATCCATTGTACTATAGATGAATCAATACTATTAAAGACGACGATGTTAATTTTGAATTTATTAATTATGATTTGAGTAGCCAGCATTGTAAAGAAGTCTTGATATATTGGTTAAGG
>JAYTNA010000514.1:0-3866 GCA_043748865.1 Saprospiraceae bacterium | reverse complement strand
GGTCCGCCGACACCGCCGGCATTATTGAAAAAAGTGCATGAATATGTTTTAGCTCTTAACGAAGGTTTGGGTTACGATTTTAATACCGTTGAGTTTGGCGTACAAAACGGTATTCCTTATGCAATTGATTTTTGTAATCCGGCACCGGACGCAGATATTAAAAGTGTCGGCGAAGCGAATTTTGAATGGGTTGTTGAAACAACTGCTAATTATGCGATTGAACGTGCTTTGGCACATCAAGACGGTAAAATGAATTTGACTTGGGGTAGTTTTATAAAAACGGCGATTAATAATAATGCTGTACCGCAGTTATTTGAAACACAAGCACATAAAAAGGTACAAGATAATGTTCAACACGTACAGGAAATAAAAACCACAACAACCGCACCGAAAGAAGCGATTGCCAAAAACGAAAAGGTTGAAAAAAGCGAAAAAAAAACTTCAAGCGTTAAAGCAAAAATCGTAGGATCGGTTAAAGATGATTTAAAACGCATTGAAGGTATCGGTCCGAAAATAGAAGAACTTTTAAATGCGGCGGGTATTCATACTTTCGCCCAATTATCTACAACGGATAAATCACATTTAGAAGATATTTTAAACGCAGGCGGTAAACGTTTTGCTATTCATAATCCGTCTTCTTGGGCGCAACAAGCGGGACTCGCCGCCGCAAACAAATGGGATGATTTGAAAAAATTGCAAGACGTATTAGTAGGCGGAAAATAATTTTTTTGAAATGATGAATAATAAATTTTATTTTATTGTTTATTCCAAACGAATTCTGTTTCATCAAGTAAAAAAAATAGTCGCCACATTTAATATGAAGCGACTATTTTTTTTAATAGAATCTTTTCAACCAATTATTCTCTTATCGCGTGATAATGCGCCGGCATACATTAAAGCACCGCCCACAAAGCCAATATTTTTCATAAAAGCAGCAATTATCGTTTGATCTTTTAAGTAAACCGGAATATCCATTAGAAGAATAAAAAAAGTAATCATTACTGCCAATAAAACAGCAGCAAGTTTATCGTATTTACCCGTCAAAACACTTGCTACAAAAGCAAGCATGGCTATTCCTGTGATATAAACCCATAAAATGCCGCCCGGAACAGGAACCGAAGAAATCATTGCATCGGGTTTTATAAGATGCTGTACTCCAAAAACTAAAAATGGCACCAAAAAAAGGTACTTACCGATAGTAGAAAGATTTGAAAACATAATCTTGTAAATTTAAAAAAGTTTAAAATTTAGTTTTTAATTTACTGTAAAGATAAAAATAAAATTTAAATTAAGTCTTCTTTTTTAAAAATAAAAAACAATTTTTAATTGAAATCAATTCCAATCAAAATTTTCGATTCTACCGTTCAATTTCCATTTTTTTGGAAAACTATTTTCCATCCAATCCAACGGTTCTGCGACAGGTAAATTTTGAGATGCTAATTTAAATGCTTCTTTAATAGCAATTTTTTGTTCCGGACCTACTGCTTCGGCTTGCGCAGAAATAAAAAGTGGTGTGCCGCTTTTAGCAACGAGTTCGAGCCATTGCTTATTTCTTGCCCAAGAAATTTTTGTTGTCAGTCCCAAACAATCACCATCGCAAGCATAAAAAGTACCGTGTTGCAAACTTCGGAAAGCTAGTGTATTTACACCCATTTTTCGAGTGCGTTCCCATTCTTGCCCCGAAGTATCATCACCAATGCGATTTAGTTCAAAAATACCGGCGCATAAATGACTGATTGTATTGCAACTGATAATATAAGTTGCACCGGCTGCTGTGCGTATCGTTTTATACAGATTTAAAATAATTTCCGCATTTGTTTTTGATATGTCATTCATACGCCAATTCGATTCGGTCATCGTTTTATCTCTGAGCATTTCAAAACCCCACTTACCGAGTATATCGTAGATGGTAAAATCAAATTTCACCATTTCATAACCCCAATCATTATAAAGTTTGAAATAATTTTTTAGGCGCTCCAGGTTTTCGGATAGGGTAGGGTCGAGTATCGGATTTTTTTCGGTTCTGCCTTTTATGTATGGCAAAAGTAAATTATTATCATCTCTATAACTTGCACAAAGCGGGCGCGTCCAAATTCCGGGACGCAATCCTAATTTTCTTATTTTTTCTGCGAGTTTCGACATATCTCCAAATTTTGAATTAGGCGTTTTCATATCATCGCCGAAACAACAATCATTCGGAAGATTCGGCGGGCTTTTGAACCAACCGGCATCAATAACAGAGAAAGGACGATTGTCTAAACCTTCCGCAAAAGGTGACATCAGTGCCGTGTGCTCTAAAATTAATTTTTCGGAATTATTACCGTAACTAAAATACCAATCATTGATACCATATACCGGTTTTTTCGGCATCCGCGCTGCGTTACACATCAATTTTGTAAAGCGACGCGTCGTTTGAAAGGGCGTTTCATGCGCTTTGCTTTTAATCGTTACAATTTCTGCTGCTTCGAGTTTTCTATCGCCGAGTTGAACGCCGTTACCGCCCGAGCGCATGTCTAAAGTTAAACTTAATTTACCTTGCGATAATTGCCAAAAACAAAATGATGCTGCACCGGTTTTAATGCCAAAACCGTTCGTGCCTTTTTCATTATGCTCCATAAAATACCAAGGCAAAATTTCAGTAGCATTCTGTTTGTGCCACGATATATCGCCGTAAGTACGTTCCCATTGATCGTTTAAAATATTTGAAGCAGATTCAATCGGTGTTTTCCAAAATAAAGTCACAGAGCTCAAACTTATATTCAGTGCTTGAACAGCAACAGAAATACTTTTCGATTTTTCTTTTAAAAACACTGTCAAATCTTTGTGCGTCCAAATTTGATTATTTTTTCCGACAAGTTTTACGGTTTCGTTATTGACAACAGCCGAAACTTCATCCGGAAAATTAATCAGCTGTAGTGACAGGTCGCGACCTGTCACTACATGGACTGCATGACCAGGATTTGTTCCGACTATAATAGAAGCCAACGAAATACCGGTGGTTTGTATAAAATTTCTGCGTTTCATGTTTTTAAAGTTTTTTGTTTATTATTTAACATTATCAACGCTTTTGCTACTCTGATATGTCGCGTTTCTTCTTGCTTTGCAGAACCGACCCAATCACAATAAGCCTATTTATGTGATCTTGCCAATCCTTCAAAAAATAATTTGCTTCCGAGTCTTCATCCATTAAAACTTGAAGCTCGGCGGGTACGCCATCTATATGTTCGCCTTTTTTTAATATGGTTTGTGGTTTTTAAATTATTTTATTCGATTTCAAATTTTACAAAAATCCTGAATTGTATATTTATGCTTCTTAGATTGAGTTCTTTTTCTTCCGAAGGAATTATATTTTTATTTTCAAAAATAACCGAATTACTCATTAATATAGGATCTTTTTCTTGACCGTAATACCTATTATCTGAAATTTCTTGTACAAATACTGCTTTCCCTAATTTTTGACCAATCGCTGTCAACAGATATTCAGCTTTTTCTTTTGCAGCTTTTATTGCTTCTATTTTAGTTTCTTTTCTGAATTTTGGTAAATCTGTGTTGGTTATAATTATCAAATCTAAACGATTCAAAAGTAATTGATAAGCTAAATCTTGGAGTTTATTTATCTTGGACGCATCCCTTATTGTCAAACGGTATTCTTTTGTGCCAATTTCATCTTTTTTGCGTTTTTGACCGGAATAAATTGAAGTTACATCTACAACTTTCAAATCTTTTTGAACATCAATTCCGATCGTAGCTAGTCCTTCTTTGAGAGCTATTTCTTGTTTTTCAATTGTTATTTTTTCTTTGCCTTCCATTCTTTCCGCCAAACTAATTTTGAAAACAAATTCATTGGGTGGAATTGACATCTCGGC
>JAYTNA010000513.1:0-5238 GCA_043748865.1 Saprospiraceae bacterium | reverse complement strand
TTGCAAGATTATCGCCAAATGTCTGATTATAATACTTTAACTATCTCTCCTGCTTGGCAAAATAGTTTAGGAGCAGCGGTACGGAACAATAATAGCCTTGCCAACTTAAACAATGTTGATATAGTTTTCACAAAAGATAAATCTAAATGGTCGCGTTGTGTCGTCGTTGAAACAGCTTCACCTTATTATTATGATGCACCAAATGGACCACGAGCAGCGACGGTTGGCAACGCAAAAATGATGGATTTACGCGCACAAGCATCCGTCGGAAAAGATGCAGATGCGAGTGGTAATCCGAAACCGGACGGCGACGGAACCGGTATGGGTTGGTTCCCGGGTTATGCTATTGATGTAGAAACGGGACAGCGTTTAAATATTTTCTTCGGAGAAAATTCCGCTTTCGATCCGACGATTGGTACTTACTTGCCGGAGTCTAAAGGTATTAATCGCGATATGGCATTTAATCCTTTCGGACAAGCAATTTTACAGACACCGGGTATTTTTGATCCGGCATATTCCGCATTTTTGGGCGGTCAGCATTTCGTTTATGTCACGAAAACAGCTTATGATAGTTGTAAAACTTTCCGTGATAGATTTACAGGTATTCCTGCGCGAAAAGTAGGACCTTTACGCGATGTGACTTGGGCAGGCATTCCTTTGAGCAATACAAAAATGTTATCTTACAGTGCCGGATTGATACCAAATGATGTGACAGTAAAAATGCGCGTGAATAATCCTTATACAGTTTTTACGGGTAAAGGTACTAATCAATCGCGTCCGACTTATAAATTTTCTGTGTCCGGAAAAGCACCTTCCGTGCTTGCCGGTGCGCAAGTTGATTCATCACTCAATTTGATAAACATTGTGCCGAATCCGTACTATGGTTATTCGCAGTATGAAGTCAATGAATTTTCGACGACAATAAAAATCACGAATTTACCGGCAAAATCTACGACAACGATATATACACTCGACGGTAAATATATTCGCCAATTCAAACGCGACGAAACGCCTTATCAATATCCGACGACGCAACAACTCGGTGTGCGGACTAAACAAATCACGCCGGATGTTGAGTGGGATTTGAAAAACGATAAAGGTATTCCGGTAGCAAGCGGCGTTTATTTATTTTACATCGACTCACCACAAGGTAATCGCACTTTAAAATTCTTTGCCGTCAATCGTGCTTTCGATCCGTCGAAACTATAAATTAGGTGTATTAACGTCGTCGAGGTTCAAAACCTCGACGACGGTTTTCTTCTAAATAAATAAAAAAAATACAATGCTGATTTTTACTAAGCAATTAAAATATACAAGATCAAAGCTCAAATCTCAAAGCTCAAAGCTGTTTTTTATATTACTCATTTTCAACTTTCAACTTTCAACTTTCAACTGCGAAGCGGGAAATCCGGATAGACAAGGACAAGCCGGTGCTTATGAATTATTACTTAATCCTTGGGCACGAACAATTGGTGTCCATCTAACAAACACAGCTTACGTAAGTGGTTTTGAAGCCATGAATTTGAATATCGCCGGACTCGGACGTACGAAAGGTATGGAAATAGGTGTCGGACATTCGATTTTGTTTCAAGGGAGCGGACTGGGTGTAAACGCACTCGGGTTCGCAAAAAAAATCGGAAAAGGTGTTTTTGGCGTGAGTTTGAATGCACTTAATTTCGGAAATATTCCCGTAACTACTAATGCGCAGCCGGAAGGTACAGGTGCAACCTATTCACCGACATTTTTCAATGTTGCGTTGGGTTATGCCTATCAATTTGATGAAAAAATTTCGGTGGGTATCGGTGTGCGTTTTATTAATGAGGCACTTGCAGATGTTTCGGCAAGTGGTTTTTCTATTGATGCCGGCGTACAATATGCTACGGGTACGCCTGAATTTCCGAAACGTTTTCAATTCGGTGTTTCTTTACGCAATATTGGTTCGCCGATGCACTTTAGCGGACAAGGTTTGAGTGATCAAGTATCGGTGACAAGTACCGCAAGTCCTTATGTTTTGCGTGTATCGCGCAACGCGGCGAATTTTGAATTACCTTCTCAACTCATTATCGGTGCTTCTTATGATATTATGCCGCAACAAAAAACGAAACTCATGGCTTCCGCCAATTTTACTTCTAACGCTTTTTCGCGTGATGAGTTGGGTGCGGCTCTCGTTTTTTCAGTAAACGATTTATTTGTTTTGCGCGGTGCTTATCGTTATGAAATCGGTGCAACAAGTACCGACGTTAACCATTCCGTTTATACAGGACCAAGCATGGGTTTTTCGGTCAATTTGCCGATGGCTAAAAATTCCGACCGTACTTTTTCTGTTGATTATGGTTATTTGTTTTCAAATCCTTGGGGTGGCACACATAGTATCGCAGTGCGGTTGAATCTTTAAATTGGTTAATTGGTAATTGGTTTCTGAATTAAGAATTTTCAGAAACCAATCACCAACCACCAATAAACCATAAAGCGACTAAAAAAAAATTTGTTTTATTAGGAATTATTTATTTAACTTTGCACTCTAAAATAAAACGAGAAGGTTCTTACTACGTGTAAAAGCCTTCTCGTTTTATTCGTTTTCCCACACATAAAAATTACGTTTCGATTCAGAAAGAAAAATTTTTTTTAGGTGAAAAATTTATAAAATAATTTTTCATCTTTTTTATTTGAAAAAACTTTCACATTGCATCAACAGCGTAATCTTCACAGCAATTTTTTTTAGAATTTTTATCTGAATCGAGACATTCCGGTAATCAATAAAATTTTGTCTCAATTATTAACAATTACAAGGCTTTAATCAAAATTTAAAGTAAACCTATAATTAATCCAAAATTATGTCGCAATATACTTATCTGACCCAGGGCGGTTACGAGAAAATAAAAAGAGAATTAGACGATCTGCGCAGTAACGGACGCAAAGAGGCAGCACGCGCAATCGCAGAAGCACGCGAAAAAGGAGATTTGTCCGAAAATGCAGAATATGACGCTGCAAAAGACGCACAAGGTATGCTCGAAAAAAAAATTGCCGAGATTGAAGTACAGTTAGCAACCGTGCGTATCATAGATGAAACGATGTTAACTGACTCGAAAGTGGGTATTTTAACAACGGTTACATTGGAAAATATTAAATTGAAAAAAGAATTTAAGTACAAACTTGTTCCGGAAGCGGAAGCAGATTTAAAAAATGGCAGATTGTCGGTAAGTTCACCGGTAGGGCAGGGGTTGTTGGGTAAAGAAGTTGGTGATTTAGCTTTTGTACAAACACCGAATGGCAGAATAGAATTTAAAGTACTAAAAATTACGCTTGATTAATGGTTAATGATTAATGGTTAATTATCAATGAAAATAATTAGCCATTAACCATTAACAACTAACCATTATCCATAATGGCTTCCATTTTCACAAAAATTATTAACGGAGAAATTCCGTATTATAAAATAGCAGAAACGAATGATTTTCTCGCTTTTCTAGATATCCGCCCACTCAAACGCGGTCATGTTTTGTGTATTCCAAAACTAGAAGTAAATTATATTTTCGACCTCGATGATAAAACTTACATTGGTCTCATGCGTTTTTCAAAAAAAGTGGCTAAAGCTATTAAAAAAGTAATTGCGTGTAAACGCGTCGGTATTGTCGTTATTGGTTTGGAAGTGCTGCACGCGCACGTACATCTTATTCCTTTAGATGCTATCGCAGATGTTAATTTTTCCAATTTTTTGAGTTTAGAGAAAGAAGAAATGATTGAGATTGCAGAAAAAATTTCATCAAAAATGTAGTCAAAAAATTATTCCCGGCGGTGCATAAAAAATGCGTTCTTTGCAGTTTAACCGTGAAGAGCGCATTTTAATTTTCAGAAACTATTTTTAAAATTAATGCTCACCGAATCATAAACTATTACTTTTTCCCATAAATGCCCGCAATCTTCAATGAATTTTAAATGAATCGGGTGCGTTTGATAAATATCTTGGTCTTCCGGAGAATCGAACAAACACAACCAAGATGCAGCATAAGTCGTGTCAATAACACCGCGATTCGTGCCGGCAGGTGTGCCTATATTGAAAGTTTTGATTGTCGGTACGTTTGAAAGTTTTTTTAAACCTTCAATGAGTCCGGCAGTGTCGGCAGCGTTACCGGTATTTTTCAACCAAAAATAAACGTGATGAACGAATTGCGTATTGGATTTTGCCATTTTGTTATTGTTATTATTTAATAATTATTAGTTAATCGTTAATGGTTAAAAGTTTAGGATAACGAATAACCGATAACGATTTTGCAAAGTTAAAACAAATGCCTTGCAAAAATCTATTTGCAAGGCATTTTTAAATTTTGAATAATGCTGTTTCTATTTCCTCAACCCTTTCAAATAAACAATACTTTTCGGAACATTCACCATTTCCAAATTGCTTTCGTCTTCAATGAAATAATGTTTAATGCCGATTTTTTTAGCGACTTTAAATATTTCCGGAAAATTTGCTTGACCTTCTCCCGAAATTACATCATTTTCTGCGGGCGTGCCGCCGGAACCATCCCCTTTTATGCCTTTTTTTAAATCTTTAACGTGTATAAGTTTCCACCGTTTTTTATATTTTTTCAAAAGTGCAACCGGATCGGCACCGCCGTGTAAAGTCCACAACACATCCATTTCAAATGAAACATAATTCGGATTGGTGCTTTGCATGATGTAATCAAATAAAGTTTCATTCTGATAAGGTTGAAATTCGTAACCGTGATCATGGTAGCAAAAAGTTAAACCGTTTTCCTTGAAAATTTTTCCCGCTTTATTGAAAACTTCAACGGCTTTTTTGGCTTCATCTAATGTAAAATGATAGCGATCTTTGTGCGGAATCCATGAACACATAATATATTTTGCGCCGAGAATTTTTGCGGTTTTAATCTCATTATCTAAATTTTTTTCCAGTTGATCAAATCCGATACCGGTGGATGGAATTTTTATGTTGCGTTCATCACAAAGTTTTCTGAATGCTGCCGGTGTCATTCCTTTCGGAACATTTCCTTCCATTTCAGTGATGCCAAAAAGTTTTATCGTATCTAAAGTGCCGATGACATTGTTTGGAAAATGATTTCGAAAAGTATAAGCTTGTACGCCGATAGGAAAATCGTAAAGCGGCTTTTGTGCATCGGTTTTGCCGATAAACAAAATAACAAGAAAAATAAAAATGCTTTTTTTCATTTTTTACAGATGAATTGGTTCTTTTAATTTAAGCAATCGCCACGATTA
>JAYTNA010000512.1:0-8171 GCA_043748865.1 Saprospiraceae bacterium | reverse complement strand
GCATAAACGGTTGTGTATCCGTTGTCGTGAATAATATAAAGTGCTTGTCCATAACCGCCGCCTTGTGTTTTTATGCGACCGATATATCCGTCTGCCGCCGCGAAAATCGGTTGATGTCCCGCCGGTTTTGTCGAACGCATATCTATTCCGGCATGAAAATGATTGCCGCGTAGTTCTCCGAAAGAACCACTCATCGAGAGCGTACCATCAATCGGCAACTGAAAATAATTTTTCGGATAGTCCGCTGCTTTCACAACCGTACCTGTTATCGGCGGTGATTGAAAAGAAGTCAGTAAAAGTGTCGTTAAGAAAAATAGCGTCGAAAAAAAAATGCGCATTATAAATTGGTGTTTCATATTCAAGTGCAAAAGTATGGTTTTGGAATGAGGAATGAGGAATGACGAGCGATGAATTTTTTCGCTTGCACTTTTTAAACCATGATTTATAAGATTTTAAGATTAGCAAGATTTAATTACCATCCTGCTCATCTTAAAATCTTATAAATCATGGTCATTGTCTCTCCTCCTCCAAAAAAATTCTCACCGCAGATACAGACACCGTTTTATCCGAAAAAAAACTGATGGCTTTTGAAGCTTCATCGCCGGTGGCTTGGTATTGATGCAAAATATTAGTCAAGTGCATTTTCATGTGTCCTTGTTGAATACCGGTCGTGACGAGTGAACGCAGTGCCGAAAAATTTTGTGCCAAACCAATTGTTGCAATTACCGACATCAATTCTTCCGCACTCGGTTGACCCAAAATCTTCATACTCAATTGTGCCAACGGATGCAAATTCGTTAGTCCGCCGACAGTGCCGACGGCGAGCGGAATTTCTAACCAAAAACGAAAATAATTATTTTCAATCGTACACGATGAAAGACTCCGATATTTTCCGTCACGTGCCGCATAAGCATGTGCGCAGGCTTCGACGGCTCTGAAATCATTCGCGGTGGCTAACACGACGGCATCAATGCCGTTCATAATGCCTTTGTTGTGTGTGACGGCACGAAACGTATCGAGTTGTGCAATGCGCACGGCGCGGCGAAATTTTTCGGCGTACAACTCGGCGTGTTTATCATTAAAATCTTTTACGGGACATTCTACTGAAACTTTAACGACACATTGCGGTGTATAATTCGAAAGAATACTCATAATTATCATCGGTGCGTTACCGGTTTTTTCATCCAGTAGCTGCGCAAATGTTTGTGCCACATCTTCCAAAACGCTGTTGATAAAATTCGCACCCATTGCATCGCAAGTTTGAAACGCGACTTTCAATTGAAAGTAATCGCGTTCTTCGGTTGTAAAATCTTTCAAAACAATATCCGAAATACCACCGCCGCGTTTTTCCATATTTTCCGTGATAGGTTTTGCGTGTGCCAGCAATGCGGGTTTCATTTCCGAAAAGCAAGCCTCTAAAACTTCGGCATTACCTTGCCAAATAAAATGTACTTGTCCTTCTTTCGTTGTGCCGATAATTTCTGTGTGAAATCCGCCACGTTTTAACCAATATTTTGCACCGGCAGAAGCGGCAGCGACGACACTGCTTTCTTCAATTGCCATTGGAACGGCGTAAATTTTTTCATTGATTTTCACATTCGGAACGATACCATAAGGTATCGGAAAATTACTAATCGTGTTTTCGGAAAAACCATCGAATTGTTTTTGAAATTCGGTGTCACTGTGCCAAAATTTTTCCAAAGTTTGTACGCCGGAGGTGTCACCTTGGAGATAATTATCCGTTAACCAGTTTATTTTTTGAGCTTTCGATAGTTTTGAAAAACCTGATATTATTTTATTGGACATTGTACGTTAATAAATTTTTAAACCGCATAGGCACATAGAAAATTGTAAGGGGTGAAAATAATATTTTTATAGCAAACTGTGTTATCTATGTACCTATGCGATTTAAAAAAAATTAAAACAAGTTCCAAGTAAACTTTATTAATTTTGCACGTTTTAAATTTGTTTTAATCTAAAAATAAAAATATGATACGCAAAAATGCGCGTTGGATAATTCTGAGTTTGATGGGTTTGTTTATAGGTACACTTTTGTTGCCTTTTATTTGTAAACAAGATAGCGGCAATTCAAATTCAGCGGCATCAAATGTAGTTCCGCAAAAACCATTGCCGAATTTAGATATTCCGAAATTCGATCCGAACAGTGCTTACGATTTTACGGATAAAATTATAGCGATCGGTCCGCGTGTTGTCGGTTCGCCGGGTGCGCAAAAGGTGCGCGCTTATATTATTGAGCAATTCAAAAAATTTGGTGCTATTGTTACCGAACAACCTTTTACTGCTAATATCTACGACGGAAAAAAACTGCCGGCGGTAAATATCATAGCACGCACTAATTTACAAGCGACTAAACGGATTTTTTTATCTGCACACTGGGACTCGCGCCCGTTTGCAGATGACGATAAAGATATTTCTAAAAAGAAATTACCGGTTGCCGGTGCCGATGATTCGGGTTCGGCTATCGGAACGCTTTTGGAAATTGCTCGTCAATTGCAACTTAAACCGCTTGCTGATATTGGTGTTGATTTTATTTTATTTGATGCCGAAGATTATGGTGATGCGAGCAAAACGAATGGACCTTTTTCTCCGGAACAAAGGGATGCTTTAGAACATTCGTGGGGTTTAGGTGCACAATATTGGGCAAGCCATTTGCACGTTCCCGGTTATGCTCCGATATACGGCGTTAACCTCGACATGATTGGTGCGCGCAGTGCGCATTTTCCTAAAGAAGGGCAGTCTTTGAAATACGCACCGGCAGTCGTTGAAAAAATTTGGCGCGTTGGTCGGTATTCGGGTTATACTAATTATTTTTCTGAAGAAGTCGGTCAAGGAATTACGGATGATCATAAATTTGTGAATGAAATCGCACACTTACCTACCGTAGATATTGTCAACTTGAATACTGAAACCACTTTCGGAGAATATCATCATACAGCACACGATACAATGGATATTTTAGATAAAGAAACTATGAAAGCCGTCGGCCAAACGCTGCTGAGTGTTTTGCATTACGAGCAAGCAAACGCATTTTAATTAATGGACAATTGACAATTGACAACGCCAATAATATTCGATCTTTGTCAATTGTCAACTTTCAATTTTCCGTTGTCAATTGTCAACTTTCAATTGTCAACTGAATTAAATGTCTATCTCCAACAAAACCGGACAATGATCAGAATGTACCGCCTCATTGATATTTTTGCAAGAAACAATTTTATCACGCAAGTTATTGGAGACCGATTGATAATCTATGCGCCAACCTTTATTTTGTTCACGCGCTTTAAAGCGTACCGACCACCAAGTATAAGTTTGTTCCGTAGGGTTTTTTAAACGAAATGCATCCGTAAAACCGGCTTCAAACCATTGCGTCATCCACTCTCGTTCTTCCGGTAAAAAGCCGCTCGATTTTTGATTTGATTTCGGATTATGGATATCTATTTCTTGATGTGCGATATTATAATCGCCGACAATGATGAGTGAGGGGCGTTCTTTTTTTAAAATATTTATCCACTCTAAAAAATCTTTTAAGAACGCAAATTTTACGCCCTGTCTTTCGTCGCCACTTGTGCCGGACGGAAAATAGCAATTCAAAAGTGTCAAATCGCCGAAATCCGTTCTTATTATTCTGCCTTCACTGTCGTACACTGCGTGGTCCATACCGGTTGAAACAAAATTGGGTGCTTGTTTGGAAAACGTAGCAACCCCCGAATAACCCTTTTTTTCGGCGGAAAACCAATGGTGTGTATATCCGAGTGCTTCAAGCGCAGTAATATCTACCTGCTCGCGCATAGCTTTTATTTCTTGAAGACAAATAATGTCGAATTGTCCGGCTTCAATAAAATCCACTAAACCTTTACTGAGTGCGGAACGAATGCCGTTAACGTTGTAGGTAAGTATTTTTTTCAAAAGAAAAATTTATTAATGGACAACAGACAATGGACGACAGACAATGGACAATAAGATATTTTACCCGTTGTCCGATTTTCACAATAACCTGTAATAACTCGTCTTTGCTGTCAGACAACAGACAATAAGATATTTTACCCGTTGTCCGTTGTCTGTCGTCCGTTGTCTGTTGTCCTGATTTTACATTTTCAAAACGCTTTTCAAGTCCGAGAAAGGAATAAAAACAGAAATTTCACCTTGTGCATGACTAGCGATTTCATCCGAGTTATATAAAAACAAAATGCCTTTATTTGTTACGGCGAAGTTATCTGTCACTTCCATTTTATCTACAAACAACGTACCGCTAAGAGGATCAGTTGGTTTAATATTAAATTGTTTACGTACGTGGGCTTCAAGAAGTTTACTGACTAAAGGTTGATAGCCGGGTTTGAATAAATCAGATAAACCTAATTTTTTCTTATTTTGAAGTTGATAACTACTCAACGTCGTATATATCATACCATGCGCACCACCCATATAAGTATAAATCGTTTCGCCGATGCTCAATAAGTCGCCGGAATTATATAAAACAGACACACTTGACTCATTGCTAAAATTCGATTGAAAATCCTCGCCGGGCTTTGTGTTTTTATTTGTTTCTAAATAATCTTTGAAATAGACATCGCGTTGTGTTTTAAAGATAGTCGCAGCATCCGGATAATTTATCTGAGGGCGTTTGTTCATCGGAGTTGTATCCTCCAAACTATAATTGGGATCAGCTGTTGTCAGAAATATTTTATTCAAAAAATCTGCAATCGTTTTATCTGCCGCCGGACTCGGTATTAAAATACCCGCAACGAACGATGCTTTAGGACTATCTTTTACATTTTTAAATAAATTTAAAGAATCTGTGTAATAAAAATAATCAAAAGGTACGGCACGATTGTCATACGATTCGCGTAAAGAAAACGCCAAAGATTTATGCGGCATCGAAACAGTATCTGCCCAAGTGCCTAAAAAAATTCCATCCACACTTTGTTTGCCGTTAAAGAAGGAGGTATTGCCGCCACCCAACCAAGTATCTAGATTGATAATGCCTTTATCGTCTATTGAACCGTTGACCGGAATCGGTTGTTCTTCATTGTTATAGTAAAAATAACCGGAAAGATTGATACCGGATGTGACATAATTACTCGGGGTTTTTATTAAGTTTAAGGTAATAGACTGCGTACCAAGCGTACCTTTAAATTGTTTATAAAAACTTTTTTCACTAATAATATTTGTAAATTTCGGTGTTGCAACGCCGGAATTATTCGCAACATTACTGCCAGTTTGTTGGCAGGAAACAAGAAAAAAACAAGAAAAAATAAAAAGAATACTGCATTTCATAAATAAATTATTTGGTTTAGGTTGTTTAGTCGGTTAGTCAGTTAGTCGGTTAGTCTATAAGTGTTTTTGACTAACCGACTAAATTTGACTAACTAACAATGATAGGATGTTGTTCATTCATCGGATTTTGATTGAACAAATTACAAAACAATTGATAAGTATCAGGTAAAAGTACAGAAAACATTTTTGGAAATACAAAAAAATGATGCGTTGATATTGCAAAATTATCCAAATCAGGTAGTCCGATAATACTTTCTATCTTCAATTTACTCATTTGAGAAATTTTTTCTAAATCTTTTTCTACGGTTTTGGGCAGGTCAATAGAGGTGTTAGTATATTTAAAAATACGTGCCATTTCATACAATCCAATATTAAAATAATTTTGCGGTTGCGACAAACTTTGCATGAGTGGGTCGGCAGCAAATAAAACCACGCCATCGGCTTCATAAATTTCGGAATTGTGCAACACAGGAAACTGCGTTGTGGGGAAAGGATGCGGGTATAAAATATAGTGTTCAAACTTTTTTGACAAGATTTCCGGTTTTCCGAAATGTATTTGTGTAAAATTTGAAGCTACAGCAGCTTTTAAATCTTCGGGCACATTGTTGCGTAAGGCAGCAGCGTCCGGATTGTCTTTATGAACCGGACGGATAAACTCATTGCCGATAATAAACATAGCGACACGTTGCCGAAAGCGCATTTTTAATTCGGGTGAAAGTTTTTGATAGTAAGCGGCGTAATTGTCGAGAAAATTTTTGGTCCCCGGATTTAATTCCGGCGGATTTTTTTTAAACCACCACCAATTTATTTGTGGACTCAGAATATACATCGTTGCAAGAACGAGAAAAAACGGTACAGCCCACAGTGCATAGTGTCCGTCGTCGCGAAAAAAAGCGAGACCGAAAAATATCAGCGTTAAAAGAATAAAAGGACTCGCAAATAAAAGCCAAGGTTGTTTCATGTGTACGTCGTTCTTCATTACTCATTATCCGTTATCGGTTACCGGTTATCAGTTATTTATTATCTTTTAAAGGATAAAAATTTAAATGACGGATAACCTGATAACAGATAATAAATAATCCATCAAGAAGCAAATTTAGAATAATCGCTGATACTCAACTCTGATTTCCTGCCAATATATTCTACGTAGTTGCCAATCATGCTGTTATTTAAGTTTGAATCTATGATAATCGTCTCTTCGCCGATAACACTATTGACTACAACGGTGTGTTGTATAATCGTATTTTTTCCTATTGAAACATAAGGACCTATAACGGAATCTTTTATTTTTACATTTTCGCCGATAAAACACGGCGGAATAATAACAGAATGTTTGACAATCGCCGTCTCGGAAACCATTAATTCCGATTTTTTTATTTCCAGCATCCGTTTGTTCGCATGAACAACAGCTTCTTTATTGCCGCAATCAATCCATTCATCAATACTTGCAGTGCGAAAACGATGATTTTTATTTTTCATGTTTTCCAAAACACTTGTCAATTGATATTCGCCGCGCAGTTTTATATCGTGTTCAATCAGATACTCAATTTCTTTTTTTAAAACTTCACCTTCTTTGAAATAATAAATCCCGACGATTGCTAAATTGGAAATAAAGTTTTTTGGTTTTTCTACAAAATCAGTGATAACATTTTCTTGATTTATTTTCACCACACCGTAAGAAGAGGGATCTTCTACCTTTTGCGTCCAAATAATACCGTCTTCTTTCGGATTGAATTTAAAATTAGCTCTGAAAAGTGTATCTGCAAAAGCTACGATAACTGGTCCAACTAAACTCTCTGAAGCACATCCGATAGCATGTGCAATACCGAGTGGATGATCTTGTTTATAAATTTTGCCATGCGCACCGATTGAGTGGGCAATATGTATCAATTGCTGTTCTACTTCTATTCCGAAATCGCCGGTAATAAAAGCGACTTCTTCTATTTCACCCGAAAAAGAGGCAGCAAAGTCTTCAACCAAACGTTGAACGATCGGTTTGCCGGCAACACTAATAAGCGGTTTAGGTACTGTAAGCGTGTGCGGTCTTAAACGCGAACCCTTGCCTGCCATGGGTACAATTATTTTCATAAACGCAAGTATATTCGACTTAATTTTAGATAAGTCCGTGTGTTTTTATTTTAAATTTTAGATGGTGCTGTTTTCGTTGACAAATATAATTCCAATTACGGAAACACAAAGAACGGTTTTAAATTTTTAATTTCGGAATTAATTCTCATTTAACTTTAAGTCAAAAAATAATTTGGTTTTCTATATTTTTTTGTAGTTTTGAGGATTAAAATATCTTTTTATGAAAATTATACGTTGGTTACTTTATCTCGTTGGTGGTTTTATTGCCATCGGTTTTTTTTTACCGGGTACGACACATATTGTTCGTTCGACAGAAATTAATGCGCCGGTGGCAGCTGTATTTAATCAAGTGAATGAACTCAAAAATTGGTATGATTGGTCGCCGTGGGCAAAACTTGACCCGAATACAAAATGGGAATATTCGCAACCTTCAGCAGGTTTGGGTGCGTATTACAATTGGAAAAGCGAGGCAAGAAATGTTGGGAACGGAAAATTAACTGTTACGGATATTAAACCGAATGAAAATATCCGTTGTAAAATGGATTTTGATGGCATGGGCAGCTCCAATTCCGGGTTTAAATTTATATCAAAAGATTCGACGCACACGCAAGTAGATTGGTCGTTTGATACCGATCATGGCATGAATCCATTTATGCGGTGGCTCGGATTTGTAGTAATGGATAAAGCAATTGCAGGTGATTATGAACGCGGTTTGGCGAATTTGAAAACTGTAGTAGAGAGAATTAAAAATTAAAAATTAGTAACTGTGTGCACTTTAATTCTTAATT
>JAYTNA010000511.1:0-3731 GCA_043748865.1 Saprospiraceae bacterium | reverse complement strand
GTGACTCGTCTTTATAATATTCATAGGATAACTTTTTATCCCGAATTTGCAAAAAACGTTCCTATTCGGATGCTTTATTTTTATCTTTGAACAAGTCTAATACACTTTTCAAATTCGGATATAAACCTTACTAAATCAAAAACTTCACCTCATGCAAATTAAAAATCTGCTTTCCCAATTTATCTTCAATCACTAAACACCCCGACGCGGTTATATTTTTAATCACACCTTCAAAAACAAAATTATCTGAAACGCGACGATATAATGCCGGCGTGCTCATTCGGTACAAAAGCGTTTTATATAATTCTTGCTGTGCAGTTCTTTCACCTGATTTTAATTCTAAAAATCTTTTTTCTGTGTGTATTGATAATTTTTGAACCAAATCATACAAATCAATATAATCGCCGATAAAATTTATTAAAGAACCCGCATCCGGCAATTGATTGAAACGTTTTTGATTGACATTAATTCCTATACCGATTGCACTCGCTTGTATAGTCGCACCGTGCAAAGTATTTTGAATCAGAATACCCGCCACTTTTTTATTTCCGATAAAAATATCGTTAGGCCATTTTATTTTTAAATCGTTAACCGTTCCGGATTTTCCGTGCATTTCTAAAACTTCGGCTATTGTATCATAAACGGCGAGTGCTATTGCTGTATTCATACAAAATTGTTCTGTCGCTAAAAGAAAACGCGGATGAAGAATGGCAGTAAATGCTAAATTTTTATCCGCTTCGGAGTGCCAATTATTTGTCCGTTGTCCGCGTCCGGCGGTTTGATTGAAAGTCGTAAACACCGCGCCTTCCGCTGATAAAAACTCTCCGGCTTGTGTTTTTTCTGTCAAGTACGCAGCAGCATAGCCATTCGTTGATGCCAATTCTTGGAAATGAAACCAAATTTTTCCGACAAAGTTTGTATCGGTAATCGTCATAAAAATGATGAGTGATGAATGATGAACGAAATGCAGATCAAGTATTATTTCTATTAGAAAAATTATGTAAAATGAAAAAAACATTCTTTATTCACCCTTCATCATTTATCATTGAGTAAATTTGCGGTATGAAAAACGAAATGCACACGGTTTATCTCTTACTCGGCTCAAATTTGAGCGATAGAATTAACGCTATCAAAGAAGCAAAATCGCTTTTAACTGAGCAAGTCGGAAAAATAATTACAAGTTCGCATTTTTACGAAACGCAGGCTTGGGGCAAAACCGATCAACCGGATTTTGTCAATCAAGCCGTAGCCGTTCACACAAAGTTAATGCCCGACGATGTATTAACCGCTATTTTAGCCATTGAAAAAGAATTGGGACGCGAACGCACGGAAAAATGGGCAGAAAGAATTATTGATATTGATATTCTTTTGTACGATAATTTGGTAGTCAATGAAAAAGATTTAGTGATTCCGCATCCGCATTTACACGAGCGCAATTTTGCTTTAGTCCCGCTTATGGAAATTGCCGGTGAAGAAGAACATCCGGTAATGCATCAAACAATTGAAGATATTTATTTCGATTGTAGCGATAAGTTAGAGGTGATTTTATTGGATTAAAAATAGCTTATAGCTATCAGCGTTCAGCTATCAGCTATAAGAATTTTTAAACTGACGGCTGCCGGCTGATAGCTGATAGCTTTTTAAAAATTAATTTTGTTTTTTTAACTTTGCGGAGTAAATTTGTAAGGCAGTACAATTTTTTTATTTCAATCGCACCAAAACGAGCAGCAATGGCAAAAGATATATATCAATTCATGGTAGATTTTACAATGCCTGAACTTATTACAGAACGTTTCACCCGCCTCATTCCCGAACAACGCGCAATGGTTAATGATTATTTCGGCGAAAATATTTTAGTCAGTTATGCCGTATCATTAGAAAGAGGAAAAGTTTGGGCTATTTTCAATGGTGATAGTGAAGATGAAGTAAAAATGTTGGTGGCAGCTATGCCGCTAACGCGCTATATGACCTATACGATCAATATTTTGACGTTCTATAATTTAATGACAGCACAGTTACCCGCCTTTTCTGTGAACTGAAAGCGGGTAACTGCAATTCGTAATTGTTCCTATAAAACTTCAAAATTTCCGGTTTGTTTGTTTTTTTTGACTTTATTCCAATCAAAATAGCGACCGTTCATCACTACATACACACCGTGTGGCAGAGCTTGCACAAAAGCTAAAGCTGAACCCAAATTAAAAAAACCATCACTCGAAGTACCGAAAGCATAAGGAATCATTGCACCGGTAAGAATAATCGTTTTATCAATTTTTTTTTCGGCGAGCAACGCAGCAGTAACAGTCATCGTATCGGTGCCGTGTGTCAATATAATTTTATCACCGGCGGCAGATTGACAACTATAAGCGATAATTTGGCGGTCAGCTTCTGTCATTTTTAAACTGTCTATCATCATCAGTGTTTTTACATCTACATCAATCGTGCATCTGCCGCGTTCCAACATTTTAGTAATATGCGAGTTTTTAAAAAACAATTCTCCGGTAATATAATTGTATTCTTTATCGAAAGTACCACCGGTAACGAAAATTTGAATCATGAAAAAATTTGCGAAAAATTAAAAAAAAAGTTAAAATTATTTCGCAATCATATTCATTATAGCGCCTTTAATTTGTTCATTTGTTTCTTTTTCTGCAATTTGACTCAACATTTTTGTTAAATCTGCATACTGTGAACCGGCTTGACCTTTAAATTGTTGGCGCACTTTTGAAATACCGCCCGCACTTGCAAAACGTCTCCAAGGTGATTGAGTTTGGTCTATCGCCAAATCTTTTAATCTGCCCATGCGTTCCATCATATCCGTTACTTTGGCTTTATCTAATGCTGCCAAATAACTACCCATAAAACTCATCGTTGCTTCGCCGTCCATTTTTTTTAATCCGCGTTCAAAGAAAGGAAGTTGTTCAGGCTGTGCAGTTTTGGCATACATACTTGCGATGCTTTCCAATATTTGTGAGTCGTCGGAATTTTCTAATTTTTTCGCGCTTTGTAATGCCGAAACAGAATCTATTTTATAAAGTGCTTTCATCGCCGCACCAGATACGCGATTCGACGGATCTTTTTCCATAGCCGTGCGGAAAGTACTTGAGAACTTAGCATTTTTTGTTTTTGCCAACCTGTCCAATGCTTTTGCACGTACATTCGAGCGCGGATCGGATTCTGCTAATTTAGAAATTTTATCGAGTAATGGGGCATCTTCATTGATATTCATTAGATTCGTTAACGCATCTTCGCGCAACTGCCAATAATTATCGTTAACCGCTTTTTTGAAAACAGTTTGCGCCAACGTTTTATCAGCTTTTTCATCTTTTAATGCCTCCATTGCTTCAAAGTGCGTCAAATAACGTTTGCTGTTGTTGTACAAAAACGCAAATTCTGCATCGGTATGATGATCCGCTTTTTGTAATAATAAATTGCGATCGCCATCTACGTCGACAACAGCCGGTTTTGTCGGGGCATCGAAAGTAAAAGTTTGATTGCGTTTTATCATGCGCACAGTATTGCGCACCGGTGCAACACCTTCGGCAGAGTAAATATCAATATCCAATGGTAATTCAAAAACGTAAGGCACAGTTTCCAAACGCTCTTGAATTTGTTTGATATTGACGTTCATTTTTTTATTCACCGCATCGTAATCATAAGTGATATCTAAAACCGGATGCCCGGCTTTGTAATACCACTGATTAAAAAACCAATTCATATCCCTACCCGAAACG